>DATMJT010000321.1:0-3872 GCA_035553735.1 Pilimelia sp. | reverse complement strand
CAGCAGCAGGGTCGGCCGGGCCATCAGCGCGCGCCCGATCGCGACCATCTGCTGCTCGCCACCGGACAGCGACCCGGCGAGCTGCCCGGCCCGCTCCGCCAGCCGCGGGAACAGCGCCTGCACCCGGGTCAGCGTCTCCCGGTGCCCGCGCCGCGCCGCCGGCCGGTACGCCCCCAGGGCCAGGTTGTCGGCCACGGTCATCTGCGCGAACGGTCATCTGCGCGAACACCCGCCGCGCCTCGGGCACGATGGCCACGCCCTCGGTGCAGACCCGATGCGCGGGCAGCCGGGACACGTCGGTGCCGGCGACGAGGATCTCCCCGGCGCTGCGCGGCTGCAGGCCGGCGATCGCGTTGACCAGCGTGGACTTGCCGGCCCCGTTGGGGCCCACGACCGCCACGGTCTCCCCCGGCTCGACGGTGAGGTCGACCGACCAGAGCGCCTGCGCGTCGCCGTAGTGCACGTCGAGCCCGCGCACCTCCAGCAGGGCCTCAGACACGGGTCTGCCTCCCCAGGTATGCGCGCACCACCGCCGGGTCGGCGAGCACCGCCTGCGGCTCACCGTCGGCCAGCAGCCGGCCGCGGTCGAGCACGACCAGCCGGGTGGCCAGCTGGTTGAGCACCCGCAGCAGGTGCTCCACGAGCACGATCGTCACCCCGGCCGCGGAGATCCGCCGGATCACCTCGACCGCCTCGTCGATCTCGGCGGGGTTGAGCCCGGCCATCGCCTCGTCCAGCAGCAGCACGCGCGGCTCGGACGCGACCGCCCTGGCCATCTCGAGCAGCTGCCGCTGGTGCAGGTTGAGGTTGCGCGGGTACGCATCGGCGAGCCGGTCCAGCGAGACCGTCTCCAGATGCGCGCCCGCCTCGGCCCTCGCCTGCGCCAGCGGCAGCCGGCGGCGGCCGAACATGCCGGCCATCGCCACGTTGTCCCGCACGGTCATCGAGTCGAACGGCCGCGGGATCTGGTACGTCCTGGCCACGCCGGCGTGCGCGATCCGGTGCGGCGCCAGCCGGGCGGTGTCCTCCTGCCCGGCGATCGCGACCGTGCCCCGGCTGGGCCGGACCGTGCCGGCGAGCAGGTTGATCAGGGTGGTCTTGCCCGACCCGTTGGGCCCGACGAGGCCGACCAGCTCCCCGGTGGCGACCGTGAGCGAGACGTCCTCGAGCGCGCGCACGCCGCCGTAGTTGCGGGCCACCGCCCGGCACTCGACCACGGTCTGTCCCGGCGGCCCCGGTTCGGGCGGGGTCGGCCGGTCGACGGCCGGCACCGGCTCGGGCCGCGGCGGCCGGGTGAGCCGGGCCGGCAGCCAGCGCGCCGGCACGACGGCGACGAGCGAGGCCAGCAGCATCCCGGCGAGCACCCAGTTCTGCAGGTCCCCGTACGGGATGTAGTAGCCGGCGACGATCGGCACGACCAGCGCGCCCAGCACCGCCCACGGCCGCGCGCGCATCCGCCCGTACAGGCCGTTGGGCGCGACGATGACGAGTACGGCCAGCACCGCACCGAGCACGATCGGGTTCCAGTCGGTGTAACCGGAGGCGGCCAGCCGGTCCTGCAGCGTCACGATGACCAGCGCGCCGATCGCCGGGCCGAGCCAGTGCGTCCGGCCGCCCAGCACGCTCATCACGATCACGTACAGCGGGATGGTCAGCCCGAAGACGCCCTCCACGGTGACGAAACCGATCTGCAGCGCGTAGAGCGCTCCGGACAGACCCCCGATGAGCCCGGAGAGCAGGATGGCCCACATCTTGTAGGCCAGCGTGCCGACCCCGATGCCCTCGGCGACGTCCTCGGCGTCCCTGATCGCGGTGAGACCCCAGCCGAGCCGGCCGTGCTGCACGGCGCAGGCGATCGCGAGCGCACCGATCGCCACCGCCGCGTCGAGGACGAACAGCAGCTGCGGGAACCCGCCCATCCAGCCCCGCACCGACGGCAGCGGGATCGTAGTGCCCTGGCCGCCGTCGATGGTCCGGTTGATGCTGGCCACCGCAGCCAGGATGAACGGCACGGCCAGCGTGAGCAGCGCGAAGATCTCCCCGCGCAGGCTCCGCAGCCGGAACGCGACGGCGCCGACCGCCAGCGCCAGCAGCCCGGAGAGGGCCGCGCCTGCGAGCACGGACCAGACCAGGCTCACCCCGTTCCGCCCGGTCAACACCGCCACCGCGTACGCCCCGGTGCCGACGTAGGCGGCCTGGCCGAAGCTGAAGTAGCCGCTGAAGCCGGACAGCAGGTTCCAGCTGGTGGCCTGGGCGATCCAGAACAGCGCGGTGATCCCGAGCGGCACGACGAACCCGGGCACGCCGATGTCCCGGCCCCACAGCCCCACCGCGGCCAGGATCAGGAAGGCCAGCACGAAGCCGGCGTAGCGCCTCACCGGGCGCCCCCGACCACCGAACGCAGCGTGAACAACCCCTGCGGCCGCAGCACCAGCGCCACCACGATCGCCGAGAACAGCACGATCGGCGCAGTGGCCGGCGACCAGGCCACGGACACCACCGCCGAGACGACGCCGACCGCGATGCCGGCCACGAACGTGCCGACGACCTGGCCGATCCCGCCGAGGATGACGACCGCGAACACGATGCCGAACCACTCGTACGCCGCGGTCGGGCTGAGCGCGTTGGTCAGCGCGAACACCATCCCGGCCGCGGCCGCGCTGGCCCCGGCCACCCCGCCGAGCACCAGGCTCAGCCGCTGGTGGTTCACCCCGAACGCGGCCGCGATCGCCCGGTCCTGGGCGATCGCCCGCATCCCCCGGCCGGCGAACGTCCGCTTCAGCACCAGGTGCAGCGCCGCGACGAGCACGATCGCCAGCCCGAACGCGAGCACCGTGGTGACCGGGAAGACGAACCGGCCGATGGTCCAGGACCGGGTCGCGTACGGGTTGACGTCACCGGGCATCCGGAGGAAGTCGGCGCTCCAGATCAGCGTCACCGCCTGGATGGCGATGATCAGCAGCCCGAAACTCACCAGCAGCGAGGTGAACTCGGCCACGTGCAGCCGGTCGTACGCCCACTGCACGGCCGCCCCGACCACGAACAGCACCGGTCCGGTGATGAGCACGGTGAGGATCGGGTCGAGGCCGGTGGTCGTGGCCAGCTCGTAGGTCAGGTACGCGCCGAGCAGGATCAAGGCGAAGTGCGCGAGGTTGATGACCCGCAGCGCTCCCCAGGTCAGGGACAGGCCGGTCGCCATGAGCGCGTAGAGCCCACCGATGAGCGCGCCGGTGAGCGCGGCCTGGACGATCGTCATGGCGACCGCCGTCCCGTGCTCAGGGCGCCGCGGCCGGACCGCGTAGCTGCGCGGCTGCCTTGTCCTGCGGCCACACGGTGACCCACTTGCCGTCCTGGATCTGGGCGAGGGTCTCGGTGCCCGGCCAGAAGTTGTGGTCGGCCGGGTTGAAGGTGACCTCGCCGGCGAAGGTCGTCTGCGCCCCGTCGGCGTGCAGCGAGTCGCAGATCCTCTGGTGGTCGAGCGAGCCGGCCGCGTTGACCCCGGCGGTGAGGATGTCCCAGGCGTTCCAGGAGGCGGCCGCCTGGGTCTCGAACACCGGGTACGGCAGCTTGGCCGCGGTCGCCCTGGTCTGGAAGTCGTCGACGATCGCCTGGACGTCGCCGCCGAGCTTGTCGGCCTGGTCGTACGGGCCGAGGCCGAACGAGTTCATCCCGACCCAGCTGTTCGACGCGGTCGCCTCGCTGCCGCACGCGCCGAAGCGGATCGCCGTGGTGACCAGCCAGAGCGGCTCGGCCGCGTTCGTCACCGACGGCTTCGGCTCGGACAGGACCGGCGTGCTCACCATCGCCCAGGAGAAGGGCCTGCAGGTGGTGGCCGACATTCACTACCCGCCGACCACCAGCGACTGGGCCCC
>DATMJT010000320.1:0-4795 GCA_035553735.1 Pilimelia sp. | reverse complement strand
GTCACGGCGTAACCGCCGGTGGGGCTGCCCGTGACCGACCCGCGACTCCTCGCTGGCGGTCGGGACACTCGCTAGGCTGCCGCAGTGACCAGGGACGATGACAGCGACGACGGCGCGCGCCTGCACCGGATGAGGGTGATTACCGACGCCGCGCTCTCGCGGCTGGACGTGGCCGGTCTGCTCGACGAGGTGCTGAACCGCGTTCGCGAGCTGCTCAGCGTCGACACCGCGACCATCATGGTGCTCGACCGGCACGCCCGCCAGCTGGTGGCCACCGCCGCCAAGGGGCTGGAGGAGGAGGTGTGGCAGGGGCTCCGGGTCTCGGTCGGCCACGGTTTCAGCGGCCGGGTCGCCCAGACCCGGCAACCGCTGATCATCGCCGACGTCACCCCGGCCGAGGTGGTCAGCCAGGTGTTGCTCGACAAGGGCATCCGGTCGCTGCTGGGCGTGCCCATGCTTGCCGGCGGCACGCTCGTGGGCGTCCTGCACGTCGGCAGCCTGACCCCCCGACGGTTCACCGACGAGGACGTGCACCTGCTCCAGCTGGCCGCCGACCGGGCCAGTCTCGCCGGGCAGGTACGCTCCGACGGCCTGGAGCAGGCCGCCGCGCTCGCGCTGCAGCACAGCCTGCTGCCCCCGCAGCTGCCGGCCGTACCCGGCCTGGACATCGCGGCCCGCTACGTGCCCGGCCACGACCTGGGCATCGGCGGCGACTGGTACGACGTGTTCCCGATGCCCTCCGGCTGGGTCGGCGCCGTCATCGGCGACGTCTCCGGACACGGGCTGCGCTCGGCCGTGGTCATGGGGCGCATCCGCAGCGCGCTGCGCGCGTACGCCCTCATCTGCGACGATCCGGCCGAGGCACTGACCATGCTGGACCGCAAGATCCATCATTTCGAGGCGGGAAACCTGACCACCGCCCTCTACGCGATGATCTCGCCCGACCGCGGCACGGCGCTCATCTCCCGCGCGGGCCACCTGCCGCCGATCCTCGGCGTCAGCGGGCGCCCGGGCGAGCACCCCGACATCCCCGTGGACCCTCCGCTGGGCATCGGCCCGGCGCGATCCGGCCGTCGCAGCACCCCGGTCTCGCTGCCGCCGGGCGCCGTCCTCGTCTGCTACACCGACGGGCTGGTCGAGCGGCGCGGCGAGGTCATCGACACGGGCCTGCGGCGCCTGTGCGCCGCGGTCCGGCCCGCCGGCGCCGAGGAGTTGTGCGCCGAGATCATGCTGGCCGCGGGGGTCGAGCAGCCGACCGACGACGTCGCGCTGCTCGCGCTCGCCCGCCCGGCGCATCCGGCCGCGCCCGGCCGCGCGCGTGCCCGCCCGGCCGGGTCGGTGGCGGGCGACGGGGCCACGCCGGGCACCGCCCGGGAGCTGATGGCGGCCGACTTCACGGCGGCGGAGCTGAGCACCGTACGGCGTGAGGTGGAGGCGGTGTCCCGGCGGTGCGGCCTCGACGGCCGCCGGCTCGACGACTGGGTGACCGCGGTCAACGAGCTGATGGCCAACGCCGTGCGGCACGGCGGCGGCGCCGGACACCTGGCGGTCTACCTCGCCGACCGGCTCATCTGCGAGGTGCGCGACCGCGGTTCGGGGTTCCCTGCCGCCGACTACCTGCGCCGGGCCACCCGGCCGCCGGTGTCGCCCACCGGCGGCATGGGGCTGTGGATCGTGGGCCAGATGGCCGAGGTGCTGTCCGTCGACAGCGGCCCGGCCGGCACCCTCGTGCGTGTCACGGTGGCGCCCGACACCGGCGCGGCCGACCGGTGACGCCGCGGCGGCCCTGATCCCGCGCCGTGCGGGACGGTGCCGGACCGGCGGCAGACCCGCGGCGGACCCGCGAGGCACCGCGACGGACCCCCGGCGCCGGCATCAACCGGCCGCCGACGGGTACCCCCATCGGATGCCGCACCCGCTGAGCGCCGTGGAGGACGCCGTCCGCACCGGTGCCGAGGCCGCCGCCCGCGCCGTCGCTGCGGTGCGCCGCGCCCGCGCCGTCCATCCCCGGGGCCGCACGTTCCGGGCCATCCTGCGCACCCGCGGCGGGGGCGGGTACGGCGTAGACCTGCTGGACCGGCCCGGCGAGTACCCGACGCTGGTCCGGCTCTCCCGCGGCGCCGGCCTGCCGCCCGCCTGGCCCGACGTGCTCGGCGTCGCGCTTCGGGTCACCGGCGCCGGCGGTCCGGGCGCCGACCTGGACCTGCTGTTCTCCACCACGGCCGACGACGCGCCCCTGGCCCGGCACCTGCCGCTGCCGCGGCGCCGGCCGGACGCGGTGTACACGACGGTCAGCGGCTACCGCACCCGGCGCGGCCGGCGCTACCTGGCCGTACGGCCGGACCCGACGGCCGGCGGCGCGGCCGCGGTCCCCGCCGCGCTGCTGCTCGCGGTGGCGACCCGGTACGGCCCCTGGCGGGTGTTCGGCCGGATCACCCTGGACGCCCCACTGCCGGCCGACGCCGATGCCGAGGTGGCGTTCGACCCCGTCCGGCACCGCTGCGCCGGGCTGGACCCGGACGGCCTGCTGTGGCGGTTGCGCGCGGCCGCCTACCGGGGCAGCCGGCACGGGCGCGGCCTGCGCTAGCTGGCCGGGCGTGCGACCGCCCCTCGCCGGCCCGGCACACTGCGGGTATGAGAACCGAACTGATCACCGTGACGACCGGTGACCGGCCGGTGGTGCGCGACATCACCGCGGAGGCGCAGGCGTTCCTCGCCGGTGCGGGCGACGGCCTGCTGCACGTCTTCGTGCCCCACGCCACGGCCGGCGTGGCCGTCATCGAGACCGGCGCCGGCTCCGACGACGACCTGCTCGCCGCCCTCGACGACCTGCTGCCCCGCGACGACCGGTGGCGGCACCGGCACGGCTCGCCCGGCCACGGGCGCGACCATGTGCTGCCGGCGTTCGTGTGCCCCTACGCCGTGCTGCCGGTGGTGGCGGGCCGGCTCGCGCTGGGCACCTGGCAGTCGGTGTGCCTGGTGGACCCCAACGGCGACAACCCGACCCGACAGGTGCGGTTCTCGTTCCTGCCCGGCTGATTCGCCGCCGGTGGCGGGTCGACGCGCACGGCACCGGCCCAGGACGCGACCGACCCGGCCGGGGAGTGCCGGCCGGGTCGGTCGCGGGGTGCGCCCGGTGCGTCTGCCCGGGCCGCGGCGCGCGCGCCGCGGCCCGGCGGGCTAACGGCCCTGGAGGGCCTTGACGTTGTCGCCGAAGGTCCAGTTCTTCGAGCCGTCCCAGTTGATCGACCAGGTCATCAGGCCCTTGAGCTGGCCGTTGAAGGAGTTCCACGCCTGGGAGACCAGGGACGGTGACATGTAGCCGCCGCCGGCGCCCACCTGGGCGGGCAGACCCGGCACCTGCTTGTCGTAGGGGAGCCGGATCGTGACGCCCTGGATGACCAGGCCCTTGTTGAGGCACTCGGTCTGCGCCACGAAGCCCTGCACCGTACCGGCGGAGTAGGAGTCTCCGTTGCAGCCGTACATGCTGCCGTTGTAGTACTGCATGTTCAGCCACCAGAGCCGGCCGTTGTCCGCGTACTTCTTGATGATCGGCAGGTAGGAGCCCCAGATGGAACCGTAGGTGACGCTGCCGCCGGTGACGTACGCGGTCTCCGGTGCCATGGTCAGGCCGAAGTTCGACGGCATCTGGGCGAGCACGCCGTCGATGATGCGGATCAGGTTGGCCTGCGAGGTGGACAGCGTGTTGATGTTGCCGCTGCCGCTGAGCCCGGTCTCGATGTCGATGTCGATGCCGTCGAAGTTGTACCGCTTCAGGATCGGCACCACGGTCGCCACGAACCGGTCCGCCACCGCGCTGGAGCTGAGGTCGATGCCGGCGGTCGCGCCGCCGATGGACATCAGCAGGGTCAGCCCGGCGGCCTTGGCCGCGCACATCTCGGCCGGGGTCGCCACCTTGACGGTGTTGTCCATGCCGTCCTCCCACAGCACGGTGCCGTCGGAGCGGATGACCGGGAAGGCCATGTTGATGACGTTGTAGCCGTGCTGGCGGATGCGCGGGTCGGTGATCGGGGTCCAGCCGAAGGGCGGGTGCACGCCGTTGCTGGCGCCGTCCCAGTTCTCCCAGTAGCCGTGCAGCACCTTGCCCGCCGGCTTGCCCTTCACGGGGCAGGTGTCGGTGCCGGGCGGCGGCGACGTCGTGGGCGACGGGGACGGCGAGCGCGTCGGCGAGGGCGAGGGCGACGGCGAGCGCGTCGGCGAGGGGACGGCGACGGCGAGCGCGTCGGGGAGGCGGACGGCGACGGCGAGCGGGTGGGCGACGCCGACGGGGACGGCGTGCCGGAGTCGCAGGCGCCGAGGTCCCGCCACAGCGACGGCGTGGAGGCCGGGTTCCAGTTGGCGCCGACGTGCGCGGTGTGGGTCACCCGCGCCTCGTACGCGCGGGCCCGGTACGTCACCTTGGTACCCGCGGTGTAAGTGGTGCCTTCGGCCCACGCGGGGTAGTTGCAGGGCACGAGCGCCGCGGTCGCGGAGCCACCGCTGACCGCGCCGAGTGCGCTCGGCACGACGGCCAGGCCCACCGCCAGGGTCATCGCCGCGCCGGCGAGAAGGGCAACTGCCCGACGTTGAGATCTCATGGCACTCCAAACACATGGATGGGGATCGCGAGCTTATCAAGCCATGTTCATCGATGTAATCCCCGCCACTGCGCTCGCCGGGCGGCGCCACCGCTGGTCACCGGGCGGGCCGCCGGGCGCCACGCGGGCGCCGTGGCGTGGCCCGGTGTCCGCTTTCGGCCTCCGCGGTCCGCCGTCCGCCCGCCGCGGACCGTCGC
>DATMJT010000319.1:0-3132 GCA_035553735.1 Pilimelia sp. | reverse complement strand
CGTACGGGCCGGGCCGAAGCGCCGCCCGCACGGCAGGCCGCCCCACCCCAGCCCGCCGCCGAACGGCGGATTCACCTCCCGCGGGATCCTGCCACCAGCCTGCCACGGTCGCTGTCCCCGACGGCACCGGTGGACGAGATGACGGCCGCCGGCCGATCCACCCGGCCCTCCTGCCACCGGGCCCCGACCACCGGTCCCGCCGGCCGGGGACCCGCGCCCGGCGAGTTGGCTGATCGTCACCGACCGGGCGCCGGCGGGCGGCACGATGGAAAAGCTCAGGTGCCGACCCCACAGGCCGAACGGAGGATCGCCAGGACGGCACCGGCAGGGCAGGGACAAGCCCGGTGAATCCACCCGGGGAAGGGTGCCGTGAAATCCAGGCGACTGAGTCAACTCGTCGTACCCGTCGGCGTCATCTCGATCATCGTGATGATGGTGGTGCCGCTGCCCACGTTCCTGCTGGACGTGCTCATCGCGCTGAACATCACCGGCGCCCTGCTGATCCTGCTGGTCAGCATGTTCGTGCAGAAGCCGCTGGAGTTCTCGATCTTCCCGGCGCTGCTGCTGGTGGCCACCCTGTTCCGGCTCGCGCTCAACATCAGCGCCACCCGGCTGGTCCTGGTCGACGGCGACGCGGGCAAGGTGATCGACGCGTTCGGGCACTTCGTGGTCGGCGGCTCGCTCATCGTCGGCCTGGTCATCTTCCTGATCCTGATCATCGTTCAGATGATCGTGGTGACCAAGGGCGCCGAGCGGGTGGCCGAGGTCGGCGCCCGGTTCACCCTCGACGCGATGCCCGGCAAGCAGATGGCCATCGACGCCGACCTCAACGCCGGGCTGATCGACGAGACCGAGGCCCGCCGGCGCCGCGCGGAGGTCGCCGCCGAGGCCGACTTCTACGGCGCGATGGACGGCGGCTCCAAGTTCGTCAAGGGCGACGCCATCGCCGCCATCATCATCACGCTGATCAACCTGATCGGCGGCTTCGCCATCGGCATGCTGCAGCGCGGCATGGACCCCGCCGAGGCGATCCAGACCTACAGCCTGCTGACCGTCGGCGACGGCCTGGTCTCGCAGATCCCGGCCCTGCTGCTGTCGGTGGCCACCGGTCTGATCGTGACCCGGTCGGCCAGCGAGGGCGACATGGGCAGCAGCGTGGCCACCCAGCTCACCCGGCACAAGCGGGCCCTGCAGATCGGCGGCGGCGCCGCCCTGGCGCTGTGCGTGATCCCCGGACTGCCCAAGCTGCCGTTCCTCATCGTCGGCGGAGTGGTGCTCTTCGCCGCCGCCAGGCTCAGCCCGAGCGACGCGGCCGCCGAGGAGTCGGAGGCGGCTCCCGAACCCGCCCCGCCGGACTTCCAGGAGCAGCTGCTCGGCGAGATGCGCGTGGACCCGCTGGAGCTGGCGCTGTCGCCGGACCTGGTGGACCTGGTCGACCCGGCCAGCGGCGACCTGCTGGACCGGGTCCGGGCGCTGCGCCGCAAGATGGCCCTGGAGCTGGGCATCGTGATGCCGCCGGTACGCACCCGCGACGACCTGGACCTGCCGCTGTCGGCGTACGCGATCCGGATCTCCGGCGTGGACGCCGCCTCGGGCCAGGCGCCGCCGGGCACCGTGCTGGCGATCGGCGACGCGCTGCAGGGCCTGCCCGGCCGGGCCGGCACCGAGCCGGTCTTCGGGCTGCCCGGCAAGTGGGTGCCCGCCGAGCTGCACTACCAGGCCGAGATGACCGGGGCGACCGTGGTCGACCGGGCCTCCGTGATCATCACCCACCTGGCCGAGGTGGTCCGGCAGAACGCCAGCCGCCTGCTCGGCCGCGAGGACGTCCGGCAGCTGGCCGACATGGTCAAGCGCACCCACCCCATCGTGGTGGAGGAGCTGACCCCGGCGCTGCTCAGCCTGGGCCAGGTGCAGAAGGTGCTGCAGAGCCTGCTCGACGAGGGCGTGCCCATCCGCGACCTGGTGCGCATCTTCGAGGCGCTGTCCCTGCGCGCCAAGCTATCCACCGACCACGACGGCCTGGTGGAGGCGGTGCGCGCCGCGCTCGGGCCGGCGATCGCCGCCCAGCACACGGCCGGCGGCACGCTGTCGGTGCTCACCCTGGACCCGCAGTTGGAGCACGCGCTGCTGGAGTCGCTGCGCCCCGGCGAGAGCGGGACCTACCTGGCCATCGACAGCATGCGCGCCGAGGCGATGATCGCCGACATCACCGCCCTGGCCACCGCGGCCGAGGAGCGCGGGGTCAGCCCGGTGCTGGCGTGCTCGCCGCAGCTGCGCCCGCCGCTGCACCGGCTGCTGCGCTCCGGCGCCCGCCGGGAGCCGGTGCTGTCGTACTCGGAGATCGCGGGTTCGCCCAACCGGATCGAGACCATGGGGGTGGTGAACGGTGCCTACGCGGGTGCTGCTTGAGGGTCCGGCGATCGAGCCGCTGCTGGCCCAGGTGCGCGAGGAGTACGGGCCCGCGGCGCGGATCGTGTCGGCGGACAAGGTGCGCAGCGGCGGCCTGGTCGGGTTCTTCGCCAAGGAGCGGTACGAGCTGGCCATCGAGATCGACGACGATCCGCCCGCGGCGGACCCGCCCGGCGCCGAGCACGCCGGCGGCGGACCGATCGCCGGCGACGCCCCGGTCCGGCAGCCGGTGGACAGCCTGCTGGCGCTGGTGGAGGCGAGCCAGGAGCGGTACCGCGACCTGGCCGCGATGGACGCTCCGCGGCCCACCGCCGCGCCGGCCGCCCCGGGCGCGCCCGTGGACCGGGCCCCGGTGGCGGACCGGACCGCGGAGCAGGAGCGGACCGCGGAGCAGGACCGGACCGCGGAGCAGGACCGGACCGCGGAGCAGGACCGGACCGCGGAGCAGGACCGGACCGCGGAGCAGGCGGCTGCGCCCGCCGGCGCCGCGCCGCCGGGGATGCCGCCGCGCGCCGGACTGGTCTCCACCACGGGAGCGGCGTTCGCCGAGGTGATGGCGAACATCCAGGGCGGACTGGCAGAGCGGCGGACGCAGGCCCCGCCCTCCACCACGGTCCGGCCGTTCCGACCCCGCACCGTCGAGGCGCCCGCGCCCGAGGCCACCGTGATGCCGGAGGCGGCCGAGACGACGGAGCCCACCGCGATGCCGGAGGCCGCCTCCGG
>DATMJT010000318.1:0-15733 GCA_035553735.1 Pilimelia sp. | reverse complement strand
CCGTGCAGCACCCAGACGATGTCGCGCAGCCAGAGCAGCTCGGCCGGCGACGGCGGCGCCGGGCGGGCTGCGGCGCGGGTGCGGGGCGCCGCGGTGAGCACCGCGTCCGGCTCCTCCGGGGCGCCCTCCGGCCGACCGGCGCGGACCCGCCGGTCGGCGTCGCCCGGGCGGCCGGGGTCCGGGCCGGTGCGCCGCGCCGCGCCGTCCGCGTCGGCGGTCGCCCCGGCCGCACCGGGTCCGGCACCGTCGTCGACCGGGCCGTCGGCGGCGCCGCCGCCGTGCGCGGCGCCCGCGGCGGCGGCGGCCGCCGTGCCGGCCCCGGGCCGGGCGGCGTCGGCGTCGGGGTCCGCCGCCGCGACCGCCGCGGCGGCGCCGCCGGGCCAGCCGGCCAGCGGCGTCAGCAGCAGCCGGGCGAGGACGATGTCGGCTGCGGCCACCGCGGTCAGCACCAGGGACCAGCCGATCGGCCCGCTGACCCACGGGTAGGCCAGCAGGGGCAGCACCGGCTGCAGGGCCAGCACGGCGGCGTACCGCGGCGCGATGAGGCCGGTGACCCGGGCGTACCAGGCGCTGACCCCGGCGGTGACCAGCAGCACGAGTCCGGTGTAGAAGGCGTCCGACACGGCGTCCGGCCGCAACGCGTCGACCGTCCACAGGGCGTATCCGGTGACCGGGACCAGCAGCAGCCCGACCGCCGCAATGGTCTCGGCGGTGGCCCGCAGCCCGCGGCGCACCACCGCACGCGGCGCCAGCAGGGTGACGGTCGTCGCGGCGGCCAGGATCGCCACCCGGCCGACGTCGCCGAACGTGCTGATGGCCAGCGCCGCGAACACGATGGCCGCGACCGCGAGCAGCAGCGCCCCCAGCCCCAGCATGATGTTCTGCACGCTGCGCCACGACGCCTCGGGCCGCACCGGGGGCGGCACTGGCGCAGCGGCCGCCGTCCGCGGGGACGGGGCCTGGCGGGGTACGGCGTGCGGGGCCCGGCCGGTGGGCGGCACAGGCCCGGGCGGCCGGGAGTCGGGTGCCGCGGCCCCCGCACCCGGCGCCGGGTCCGGCGCGGGGTCCGGTCGGACCCCGGCGGGCGCGGGCCCGGTCGCGGCGGACGCAACGGACTCGGCCGTTCGTCGGCGCCCGCGCGGACGCCGCTGCTTGGCGGCCGCGGCCCGCCGGCGCTCGTCGGCCGCATTGGCCAGGATGGCCCGCTGGTGCAGCGCGGCCTGCATCTTCTTGCTGAGCACGGTACGCTCGCGCAGCAGTTGCAGGTCCTGCTGGCTCATCGCGGCGATCTCCCGCTCGAGCCGGCTGAGCTCGGCCGACAGGGCCGTGCCGGGCGCGCCGCAGGCCGGGCAGGTCAGCGCCGGATTGATCCGTTCGCCACACGACGAACAGGGACGCGTCGCCATGCGCACCTCCTGACCGGTCGCCGCGGCGACGGTCGGCGTTGCTTGTGGACCTTTACCGAAGCATGCCGACCCGAGGCTGCACAGACCAGTCCCGGACCGGAAATTCGCACCGGCCCGGTGGTGGGCCGGCGGGTGGTGTCGCCGGCCCGGTGGTGGGGCGGCGGCTTGTGCCACCGACCCGGCCATGGGCCGGCGGGTGGTGCCGCCGGCCCGGTGGTGGGGCGGCGGCTTGTGCCACCGACCCGGCCATGGGGCGGCGGCCTAGGGCCGGCCCATCCCGCGGTACTGCCAGCCGGCTTGGGTCCATAGTGCCGGGTCCAGGCAGTTCCGGCCGTCGATGACGCGCCGGGCGGCGACCAACGCGCCGAGGGCGTGCGGGTCGGTGTTGCGGAAGTCGGCCCACTCCGTCAGCACGCAGACCAGGTCGGCGCCGGTGGCCGCCTCCGCCAGCGAGTTCTCGTAGGTCAGCTCGGGCTGCGCCTTGCGGGCGTTGTCCATTCCCTGCGGGTCGTACACCCGTACGTCCGCTCCGGTCTTGGCCAGCATCGCGGCGACCGCCAGGGCGGGTGCGTCGCGCACGTCGTCGGAGTTCGGCTTGAAGGTGGCCCCCAGCACGGCGATGCGGGTGCCGGACAGGTCCGGTCCGGCCGGTCCGGCCTTGCGCTCCAGCAGCTCAGCGGCCAGCTGTACGACCCGGGCCCGGCGTCGCAGGTTGATCAGGTCCACCTCGTGCAGGAAGCGCAGCGCCTCACCGGCGCCCAGCTCCTGGGCGCGGGCCTGGAAGGCCCGGATGTCCTTGGGCAGGCAGCCGCCGCCGAAGCCGACGCCCGCCTGCAGGAAGCGGTTGCCGATCCGCGGGTCGTAGCCGATCGCGCGGGCGAGCTGGGTCACATCCCCGCCGGCCACCTCGCACACCTCGGCCATCGCGTTGATGAAAGAGATCTTGGTAGCCAGGAACGCGTTCGCGGCCACCTTCACCAGCTCCGCGGTGGCGAAGTCGGTGACCACCACGGGCACCTCCCGGTCCTCGGTGGCCGCCAGGTCGAAGACCCCCTTGTGCGCCGCGTAGAGCATGGCGTTCGCCCAGTCGGTCTTGACGCCCACGACGATCCGGTTGGGCCGCAGCACGTCCTCCACGGCGAAGCCCTCCTGGAGGAACTCCGGGCTCCAGGCCACCTCCACTCCGAGCGCGGGGTCGGCGTGCCGGGCGACCAGGTGCTCCACCCACTCCGCGGTGCCCACCGGCACGGTGGACTTGCCGACGATCAGCGCCTTGCGGCTCAGGTGCGGGGCCAGCCCGGTGACCGCGGCCTCGACGTACGACAGGTCGGCGCCCATGCCGTCGGCCCGCTGCGGGGTGCCCACGCAGATGAAGTGCACGTCGCCGTGGTCGGCCACCTCGCGCAGATCGGTGGTGAAGCGCAGCCGCCGGGCGGCGAGGTTGCGGCGCAGCAGCTCGGGCAGGCCCGGCTCGTGGAACGGCACCTCGCCGGCGCTCAGCCGGGCGATCTTCTCCACGTCGACGTCGAAGCCGACCACCTCGTACCCGAGTTCGGCGAAGCAGATCGCGTACGTCGCGCCCAGGTATCCGGTGCCCAGGAAGGTCAGGCGCGGGCGGGAGGCGCCCGAGGGCGGGCTGACCGAGGTGATCGACGGCAGCGGCTGGTTGCTCTGGTACGGGATCGTCACGCTGGTCTCCGCTCGCGCAGGCGGCGCTGTCGTGCGTCGCGGTCGGGTAAGCCGCGCGAGCTGGCTCGCGCCTGTTTGGGACATGTCGGGCTGTTCGTGCTGATGCGCCGGTCGGTGCTGAAGCGGGCCGGCTCCGGAGGTGACAATAGTCCCGCCGGCCAACGACGGGCATCAGCGCCACCGTCCGGTCGGTATCCTCACATCCGCGTGCGGGAGACGAAAGCGGAGGGCCGAAAGATGGGTACCGATCAAGCGTTTGCCGAGTACCGGTTGTCGGAGGAGTACGAGGCTATCCGCCAGGCCGTGCGCGAGGTGTGCGACGCCCGGGTGGCCCCGAACGCCGCCGAGGCCGACGAGACCGGCGAGTTCCCGAAGGGCTCGTACGATGCCCTGCGCGCCTCGGACTTCCACGCCCCGCACATCCCGACCGAGTACGGCGGTGCCGGCATCGACGCGCTCGGCACGGCGATCGTGATCGAGGAGGTGGCCCGGGCCTGCGCGTCCTCGTCGCTCGTGCCGGCGGTCAACAAGCTCGGCACGGTGCCGCTGCTGCTGGCCGGCTCCGCGGACCTCAGGGCCCGCTACCTGCCGCCCGTGGCGCGCGGCGACGCGATGTTCTCGTACTGCCTGTCGGAGCCCGAGGCCGGCAGCGACGCCGCCTCGATGACCACCCGCGCCGTGCGGGACGGCGACCACTACGTGCTCAACGGCGCCAAGCGGTGGATCACCAACGCCGGGCTGTCGGAGTACTACACGGTCTTCGCGGTCACCGAGCCCGGCGCAGGGTCCAGAGGGATCTCCGCGTTCGTCGTGGAGAAGTCGGACCCGGGGGTCAGCTTCGGGGCGCCGGAGAAGAAGCTGGGCGTCAAGGGCTCGCCGACCCGCGAGGTGTACTTCGACAACGTCCGCATCCCCGCCGACCGGCTGATCGGCGAGCCGGGCACGGGCTTCGCCACCGCGATGCGCACTCTCGACCACACCCGGGTCACGATCGCCGCCCAGGCGGTCGGCATCGCCCAGGGCGCGCTGGACTTCGCCAAGGGCTACGCCAGGGAGCGCCGGCAGTTCGGCCAGCCCATCGCCGACTTCCAGGGCATCCAGTTCATGCTCGCCGACATGGGCATGAAGCTGGAGGCGGCGCGTCAGCTCACGTACGCGGCCGCCGCCCGCTCCGAGCGCGGCGACGCCGACCTGACCTTCTTCGGTGCCGCGGCCAAGTGCTTCGCCTCGGACGCCGCCATGGAGATCACCACGGACGCCGTACAGATCCTCGGCGGCTACGGCTACACCCGCGACTACCCGGTGGAGCGCATGATGCGCGACGCCAAGATCACGCAGATCTACGAGGGTACCAACCAGGTGCAGCGGATCGTGATGGCGAGGCAGCTGCTCAAGGACTAGATCGGGAGGACTGGATCGGGAGGACTGGATCGGGCCTGTCGCTGCACGTGAGGAGCCCGGTCGCCGCGAAGTCGGTCTTTCTGCCGGTGTCGAACGGTGCTGGCCCGTCTCGGATGGCACTCCGGCCAATTCCGCCCGCCGGTGCGCCGCCCTGGTGTCCGGCAGGGCGAGGCCGTGGAGTGGAGCGCCCTCACGGCACCTCGGACAGACACCGGCTCGAACCGACATGAGAGACTACCGGGGTGCCCTACAGGACCGAAGAACAGGCCCCCTCAGAAACGCACGCTCCTTTGTGTCGCTCGTGGCGGAGGCTTGACCGACCTGCTGTAGTCGCACTGTCGGCAATCGCTCTCGGCGTCTTGTACCGAGCATACCTGATCTTGCGTGACACGCCGCCAACAAATAGCGACGAGGCCACGATGGGGTTGGCGGCGCTCCATATTTCTGAGGGACGCGAATATCCGCTGTTCTTCTATGGGCAGTCCTACATGGGTACGATCGAGGCATATCTGGCCGCGCCGATGTTCTGGATCTTCGGGCCATCGGTCCACGTGCAGCGCGTACCCGTGCTGGCGCTCTATGTGGTGTTCGCCCTGAGTCTTTATACTCTGACCCGGATTGTTTATGGGCCGTGGCTGGCTGCGGTGACGTCGGTCGTGCTGGCAGCGGGATCTGATCGAACTGTGAAGAATCAGCTGATCGCTGCTGGCGGATATCCAGAGATCAGCCCCGGCGCCACCCTGTTGATCCTGCTCGCAACCATGGTGGGTATTGGACTGGCGAGGCCGCGCCCGGCCCTGCTGGCAACCTGGGGCCTGGTCGCAGGTCTCCTGTTCTGGGATCACTGGCTAATCCTTCCCTATGTCGCGGCGGCCGGTATCGTGATGTTCGCCGCGTTACGCGGACGGCGGGGAGACACCCGAATGCTGCGCGCTGCCGGCTTCGTGGTCGGTGGCTTCGTTCTGGGGGCTCTTCCGCTGCTGATTGCCAATGTGACCAGGCCGCTAAGCGAGAATTCTATTTCGGTTTTTCTGGAACAAAGTTCGGGTGGTGCGTCCGTTTCTTTTGCGGACCGGTTGCACGACGGGGTCGTGCAAGGAATCCCGATGGGTATCGGAATGTGTGCGCCGAGTCGATGCGAGGCATGGCAGGTCGTCTGGGCGTTGCCGTATGTGTTGATGCTGTGCGTCGCGGGAACTCACGCGTACTTCGCGGTTCGGCGCCTCCACCACGCGATGAAGCTCATTCAGGCGGTGCGGCTGGCCCTGGTGGTCGCTGCGGTCGTCAGCATCGTCGCGTATGCGCGGAGCTCTGCGGCGACTTCCGACCCCGTCGAAAGTGCTCGTTATCTGTCGCCCCTGCTGATATCTACGCCAGCTGTGCTCTGGCCGGCATGGGCACTAGCCGGACGACTGTGGCGGCCGCTGGGCGATGGGCGCCAAACATCGCGCGCATTGCTGTCCCGTATCGGCAAGGCCCTTGTGGTTGTCTACTTGGGGGCCCAGCTGGTCGCTACAGGCCAGCTGATCGGCATAGTGGGGTCATACCGGGAGGAGGGGCGCCGGCACGACGCACTGGCGCGCTTCCTAATCGAGCGCGACAGTCTGCACATATACAGCGACTACTGGACCTGCAACCTCGTTGTGTTCGCCACCCAGGAAAAGGTGAAGTGCGCCGTCATATCCGACAGCCTCGGTCGGGGGCTGGATCGCTATATGGCTTATCGGAGGGCGGTCGATAGTGCGCCGCGAGTCGTATACGTGGCGCCGGCCGAGGCCGGGTTGGCCCAGAAGCTGGATCACTGGTTCTCTCGGTATGGATCGGATTACCAGACCGGCACGGTGGCCGACTACCGAATCTACATCCCAGATCAACCGGTTCCCCTGCCGGCGGATAGCTGACGCCGGGTCGCTCACACCGCACAGGCAATCAGCGGAGCTGCGTGTCCGGCTCGACGCCTGATAGGGCGCCACCCTAGGGGTACACACTTCCCGCAATGGGTGCGGCAGACTGATTCACGAGGTCATAGCACCGCCGCCGGCCACGATGCCCCCCATCGCAGCGCAGTCAAAGCCGCAGGATGAGGCGACATCGTGGCCGGCAGCCCCGACCCAGCCGAGCCCCGCGAGTCAGGTACCGCTGTCCAGCATCGGAGGATACCCACCGCTAGGTCGAGCCATCGGCTGGTTAGACGTAGTAGCCAATCACACCGTAGGACACACGCGACGTGCCGCTGGGACACGTCCCGTACGAACGTCGGCGGTCACCGGCCCACCTTTCGGGGCCCCAGTAGCGACCACCGTTGCTGCAATTGACGAAACCCTGGTACCGGGCATCCGGGCCATTCCCATCACACCAGCCCCCACCACTCAGGGAGTTGTTGGGGTTCGGCTCAGAATAGCACTCGCCAAGCCACCCGGCCATCGGACCGGCCACGCTCGACGCATGCCGCGCCCGCGAGGGCACGTCGGCGGCGGTGACCGTTTGCGTGGCGTCACTGGTGGAGGAAGCCACTACCATCACGGGTTCGGCGCGAGGCCCTGCGCTGGCCGCCGAAGCGGCACCGACAACTCCAGTCAATCCGAAAGCAACGGAAATGCCCGCTGCCACAACAATTCTCTTCACGGCATTCCTTTCGGCATATGGCTAGGACCTTGCCGGCTGGTCGCGACTCCGAGTCTCACACAGGCGTCGTCGTGGGGAAACATCGATGCGCAGATGAGCAATCAACTGGTGCGGGCTGGCCCCAACACGATCTGGTTGGCAGCCTGGCCGCCAGGGCCGAGAGGCGCTCGGCCGAAGGTCCACCTGCCTGCGACTTCTCGAGTGCGCGACCGCCGATCGGGGCATGTACTGGGCTCGGACGGCGACGCCGCTGTAGCGAATCTGGAACTCGATAGTCAATGCCGATGTCACCAGCGCGACACCCTGCAGCCCACCGGCACCAGCCTGGCTAGCCGCTCGCCACACAGGCGAGTCTCTCGGGCCCGCCATTGATCCAAAGCGGTTAAAGGGGATGCATCGGGCCTCTACGAATTGTCACGATAAATTATGTGACGTTCGCCCATTGGATGAAGGCAGGCTTATGGTGTGACCTTTGTCTCAAAGTGGCGGGGTGCCACGGCGTCCCACAATCTGCTTTCATCGGTTCACCGACCCGGAACACCGAATAGCTCGCGAATCGTCATAGCTTTTGCGCCTGCGGCCACGGTTCAGCGTCCCCGGAATCCGCTTCCACGAGACAAGACTGAGGAAGGGCTCCGTCGCACTCGTTCCGATTGCTGACCGTGACAGCGCGATCGAAACGGCGGCAACATGCGCGTACTGAACAAGCGCGCAACGGAACTGGGGGTCACGTGGACACGGGGAATGGTCATCCGAAGCTCTTGCGGCCCGCACAGGAACGGGTGGTCGAATCACCCCCGCACGGTGAATCGATAACCTGGAACTGCCGCGAACGGCAAGTCGTCGCCCTGTTGGCCGGCGGCTATACGGACACCGCGATAGCGAATAGGCTCGGCATCAGCCGAAGGACGGTCTCCTACGCCATTCAAAGGATGATGCGCCAAACGGGATCCACCAGCCGCTTTCAGCTGGCATGGCGGCTCCGCCAGATCCCGGAGGACCGAATTCGCGTTACGCACAGCGGCGCTCGCACACAGGGCAGGTGCCAGGCATCGTGCTGCCCACCCGCCACAGCTGAGCCCAGAAGGCCCGCCGGCGACGGCGGTTGCTGTTCCGACTGCCGGAAGCCCAGCCCGCCTGATCTCGCGCCAACGGGCACCGCCGTGGCGGCTGGTCCCACCGCCGGCCATGGACGGCCTTTCGGCGCCTCTCGGCGCTAGCCGCCGAGCTGTTTTGTCATGGGCTTGAGGATGTCGGCACGAGAGGTGCCCTTGCGGTGGAGCGGGACCGGGCCCGGGTGTGCGGGTGCGACGGCGCCCTGCGGGGTTCCCCGACCGGACTGGCCGCCGGTCACGCTGTCGACACAGCCGGGGGCCGGCGAACGTCGCGCGGCAGACAGGGAACAACCGCGGATCGCTTGCAGCAACGTGCAACGCGTGTCGGCCGCTCCGGCGCCGCCCTTCCGCTGCGCCCGGTGTCTGACCTAGCGTTGCGGCATCGATCCAACGGGGAGTCAGCCGTTGGCAGTTTCGCGACTGCCGCCGCACGGCCGCCCGTCGGCCGTGCGCCGCTCCGCAGCGCCGCCCGGCTGATCCGGCGTGCCGGGCGGTCTACAGCGCGGGGGAGGATCGTCGATGTCATTCATCCGTCCGAGACTGTCGAGATCGCTCGGTGCCCGCACCAAGGTGCTGCGGGTGGTGGTCGCAGCCCCGGTCGCGGCGGGCCTGCTGGCCGTCGCCCCGGCCACGCCCGCGGCCGCCGTGCCCGGCGGCACGGCGCCCGCGCCGCCGGTGCAGTGCGTCGGCGACGGCAGCAGCGGCCACCGGGTTCAACTGCTGTACGTCTACGAGCCGGGCACCAGCCGGTTCGCCGAGCGCGAGCCGTACATGCGGGCGGCGGCCTGGGTCACCCAGCAGAACGTCAACGACAGCGCCCGCCGCGACGGGGCGCAGCGGTGGATCCGCTACCTGACCACCTCGACCGGTTGCCAGCTCATCATCAACTCCGTGCAGGTGCCGGCCGGCACCACGAACTCTCCCAACTGGATTCCGACGCTGCAGAGCCTCGGGTACAACGCGTCGAACCGGATCTACGCCGTGCTGTCGGAGAATCACCGCGCCAGCTGCGCCGACGCCCGCAACGACGGGATCAACGACGATCCGATCGCCGGGACCGGCAACCGGCACAACAGCCGGACGGTGTGGCTCACCTTCCAGCCGGCCTGCTTCGACGGGCCTACCCTGACCCACGAGCTGGCGCACGGCCTGGGTGGGGTGCTGCCGTCCGCACCGCACTGGGACGGCAGCGGGCACTGCACCGACGGCAACGAGACGCTGTGCGGCGACGAGAACACCCCCGCGGTGTGCCCGGACCCGCTGGCCGGGCGCCTGCTGGACTGCGGCCGGGACGACTACTTCGGCGTCGTGCCGCAGGGCACGTACCTGCCGAACCACTGGAACGCCGCGCTGCACTCGCTCTACCTGCAGGCCGGCAGCTCCACCACGCCGATGACCACGATCCCGCCGCTGCCGCCGCAGCTGCTGCGCGCCACCGACGTCGAGGGCACCTCGATCGCGTTCAGCTTCAGCCCGAGCGTGAGGCCGTACGGGCAGAACTACAGCACCGGCTACGAGCTGCTGCGCAACGGCGTCGTGGTGGCCACGCTGGCCTCCCACGAGACCACGGTGCGGCTGACCGGCCTGCCCGCCAACACGTCGGCAACCTATGTCGTGCGACAGACCCTCTGGCACAACGGGGTCACCCGGACCTCGGTGAACTCGCAGCCGCTGACGGTCACCACCAACAGCAGCACGGCCGCGGCCGGGGCCGTGGAGAACGGCGCCACGATGCTCTTCGTGAACGACGTCGTCGACCCGGAGGGGCCGAAGATGGCGATGGACCTGTTCGCCTTCGACGAGTCGGAGAACGCCCACATCAAGCAGTACCCGGAGAACGGCAAGCTCAACCAGCAGTGGAAGCTGACCGCGGCGTCGGGCGGCGGCTACACGGTGCGCAACTCGCACAGCCTCAAGTGCCTGACCCCGCTGAACGGCGGCACCGCGATCGGCACCCCGGTGGTGCACGCGACCTGCACGGGGACCACGGCCCAGCGCTGGACCTTCCCGCTGCTGAACGGGGTCACGTACCAGGTCAAGTCGGTGTCGTCCGGCCGCTGCGTGCAGCCCTCCGGTGCGGGCTGGGCCGATCTGGCCCTGGCGGCGTGCTCGACCACCGATCCCTCCCAGCAGTGGACCGCCAAGCGGGTCAGCTGACCGGCTGTCCCCCGCGGCTTGCGGCCTGCGGGCCGGGTGGCGGGGCCCGCCTCGCCGCCCGGTCCGCTGGCCGCCGCCGGGCGTACCGGCACCGACACCGGCCCCGCGCGACCGTCGGCGTTGCCGGCGGGCTCAGCGGTGCGGGTCCGCGGCGCCCTCGGTGCCCGGCGCCGCAGCCGGCGGGATGGGGCGGGTGGTGTCCGGCAGCAGGTCGGTCGGCTCCTCCGCCGGACCCCCGGGCGCCTCCGGTGTGGGGCGGTGGATGACCGTCGTGGTGTCGGCCTCGGCGGGCGGCTCCGCGAGCGGCTCCGCGTCGTTGGGGCGGATCACCGTCGTGGCCTCGCCGTCGGGGTCCCCGGTCGGTGCGGGTCGGTCGATGACGGTAGTGGTGTCGGATTCGGTCGCGGCGTCGGGTGCGGCGCCATGGATGACGGTGGTGGTGTCGCCGTCGGTGGGTGTGGGGCGGTGGATGACCGTCGTGGCCTCGGCCTCGGCGGCCGGGTCCGCGTCGTTGCGCCGGATCACCGTGGTGGCCTCGTCGTCCTCCGGGGCCGGGCCCACCGGCCCGCCCGGCGGCGCCCAGGGCGGCGTCGGGCCCGGGAGCCCGGTCTCCGGCGCCACCACGGCCGGGAACTGGCTGGTCTGGGTGAGCTGGGCCGCGCCCGTGCCGCCGGGCGGGGTCACCGGCGGAGCCCACTCCGGGGGCGGCGCTGGCGGAGCCCAGCCCGGTGCCGGCGCGCCCGGCGGATGGCCGGGGTACGCCGGGGCGTACGGAGCGGCGGGCCGGGCGCCGGGGTAGCCGGCCGCCCGGGCCGGACTGCGCCAGCGCCGAGGGCTGACCACGGTGCCCAGCAGTGGCCAGGCGAGCACCAGCAGCAGCTGCAGCGGCGGATCGAAGCGCTCGGTACGGAGCAGGTCGTTCACGCCGTCGATGGTGCGCCCGTAGGACACCGTGTCGACGCCGGCCCACAGGCTCACGCCCAGGTAGGTCAGTCCGAGCAGGACGGGGCCCACCGGCGACAGCGGAGCCAGGACCAGCACGGCGTACAGCACGCCGGCGAGGCACAGCAGCACGAGGCCCACCACGCTGGACAGGACCGGCTCGTCGAAGCCCAGCTCCGGGGTCCCGAAACCGAGCAGCGCCCAGACGAGAAGTCCGAGGACCGCGGAGAGCACCAGCGAGCCGACGTGACGCACTTCATCCTCCTGCCGTCGGGGGCGTGGGCACCGTACCGCGGTCGGCCTCGACGCTCCTACGAGTGGCCACACGCACTTCGAGACACGCCCTAGGGCGCCTGTCCGTCGCGGTGCGGCGCGCGGGGCGGCGCCGCCCACGGTGAGGCGCCGGGCCTGGCGCGCGGCTGGTCGGCGGCCCCGTCCTGGTCAGTCCCCGTGGGGTTCCCCGGCTCCGCTGCGTCACCGGGTGTCCCGGGGGCGGACGCGGGTGGCGTCACGGGCCGGGACACCGGCCGGGTACGCCGGATGGGCTGGCGCAGCGCCGCGGGGATCGGCGACACCGCGATGGCGTCCGCCTTGCCGCCGGGGCGTTCGGCACTCGGCTCGGCCGATACCGCCGGCAGGGCCGCCGCGGTCCCGCCGGACCGATCGGTGGCGCGCGCCGTGGGCGCCTCCCGGTCGGGCCGGACGCGGGGCCCTGGCTCGGCCGGCGGCGGGCTCGGCGGAGCCGGCTCGGCCGGGGCGCCGGCGGTCGCCGGCTGGCCGGGTCCAGGGTCGGCGGTTGCGGGCTGGCCGGGTCCGGGGTCGGCGGCCGCGGGCTGCCCGGGTCCGGCGTCGGCGGTTGCGGGCCCGTCCGCCGGCTCGCCGCCCGACTGCCCTCCGTCGCCGGTGGTGGCCGTGCCGCCGGCCGTCGGGGGTGCCGGTGCCCCGGGCGGCTCGGCCGCGGGCGGGCCCGGGTCGGCGCCGGCGGCCTTCTCGACGGCCTGTGCGTGGTCCGCACCCCGGCGGCCGGACAGCGCGGAGTCGAAGGCCGCGAGCAGGTCAGCGTGGGCGCCGGGCTCGTCGCGGGACAGGTCCGCCAGCGTCTCGGGCCGGGCGCCGCCCGGTGCACCGGCGGCGGGCAGGGCCAGGGGCGCACCGGCGTCGGGCAGGGCCGGGGCGCCCGAGGCGGCCGGCAGGGCGGGTGTGCCCGGAGCGCCGCGGTCGGCCGGCGCGGGCGGCTCCTCGTCCCCGCGGCCGGGTCGCACCTCGCTCCCGCGGGCGAGCGGCGGCGCGGCGGGCTCGGCGGCGCTCGGGGCCGCACCCGGCTCGGCGGCGCTGCGGGCCGTGCCCGGCTCGGCGGCGCTGCGGGCCGCGCCCGGGTAGGGCGGCAGCGGCGCGGTCGGGAAGTCCGGCGCCGGCCCGTACCCGGCGGGGCCCGGCCCGGGCTCCCAGATCGGGCGCCCGTCCTCCGCCTCGGGCTCGACCTCCGCGGCCGGCTCCGCCACCGGCCAGGCCCGCCACCGCTGCCGGCTGAATCCGGCCACCAGCAGCAGCCCGCCGATGAGCAGCAGCGTGCCGTTGTCCAGCGGCGGCAGCAGCGGCAGGGGCGTACCGAGCAACTCCGCGTCCGCCGGCAGGGCGTCGCGCACGGTGTACGGATTGACGAACATCGCCAGGTACACCCCGGCCAGCAGCAGCCCGGCGAGCACCGGGCCGGCGGGGGAGACGCGCAGCGTGGCCAGCAGCCCCAGCAGCACCCCGCCCGCGGCGAGATAGGCCGCCGGGCCGATCAGCTCGGCGGTGTCGAACGTGCCGGAGACGTCCCAGCCGTCGATGACCCGCACCGAGCCGGACTGCCCAAGGGCGACGAGCACCCAGGTCAGCGGGGCCAGGACCAGGCCGGCGAGCAGGCTCCACAGATGTCGCATCCGCGCACCGTACCCCCGGGGGGCCGATCGATCGACCCCCGTACCGCCGATGGGCCACCGACCCGCCCGGTACGGGAAGATGGGCCGGCGAGCCCGGCGTCGTGGCCGGGCGAGGGAGGGGAGAAGAGCATGGGTACGGGCGAGGTGCTCTGGAGCCCGCCGGAGGACATCCGGGACCGGTCCCGGATCGGGGCGTACCTGCGCTGGCTGCGCGAGCACCGGGGCCTCGACTTCGCCGACTACGACGCGCTGTGGCACTGGTCGGTGACCGACGTGTCGGCGTTCTGGCGCTCGATCTGGGACTACTTCGAGGTCGCGGCCACCGGCGAGGTGACCGACGTGCTGGTCGGCGAGCTGCCCGACACCCGCTGGTTCCCCGGAGTCGCGCTCAACTACGCCGAGCACGTGCTGCGGATGCCGGGCCTGGCCGACGACGTCCCCGTGGTGCTGGCCCGCTCCCAGTCGCGCGAGCCGGTGACCCTGACCGCCGCGCAGCTGCGCGAGCAGGTCCGCCGGGTGCGCGCCGGGCTGCGCCGGCTGGGCGTGCGGGCCGGCGACCGGGTGGCGGCGTACGCCCCGAACATCCCGGAGACCTACGTGCTGCTGCTGGCCGCGGCCAGCCTGGGCGCGGTGTTCTCCTCCTGCGCCCCGGAGTTCGGCACCCGCAGCGTCACCGACCGCTGGCAGCAGATCGCCCCGACGGTGCTGGTGGCGGTCGACGGCTACCGGTACGGCGACAAGCGGATCGACCGGCGGGCCGAGGTCGCCGCGATCCGCGCGGCGCTGCCGTCCATCGCGCACACGGTGTGGCTGCCCTACCTGGACCCGGACGCCGCCGCGCCCGAGGGCGCCGCGACCTGGGCCGAGCTGGCCGCCCCCACCGACGAGCCGATGTCGGTCGACCGGGTGCCGTTCGACCACCCGCTGTACGTGCTGTACTCCTCCGGCACCACCGGGCTGCCGAAGCCGATCGTGCACGGCCACGGCGGCATCCTGCTGGAGCACCTGAAGATGCTCGCCCTGCACCACGACCTTGGGCCGGGGGACCGGTTCTTCTGGTTCTCCACCACCGGCTGGATGATGTGGAACTACCTGGCCTCCGGCCCCGCCGTGGGTGCGGCGATCGTGCTGTTCGACGGCGACCCGGCTCACCCGGACCTGGGGGCGCTGTGGCGGCTGGCCGGTGAGCTGCGGGTGACGTACTTCGGCACCTCCGCGCCGTTCCTGCTGGCCAGCCGCAAGGCTGGCCTGGTGCCCCGCGAGCTGGCCGACCTGTCGGCGCTGCGCGGCCTGGGCTCGACCGGGGCACCGCTGCCCACGGAGGGCTTCGACTGGGTGTACGCGGCCGTGGGCGACCGGCTCCAGCTGCAGTCGCTGTCCGGCGGCACCGACGTGTGCACGGGCTTCGTCGGCGGGGTGCCGCTGCTGCCGGTCTACTCCGGCGAGATCACCTGCCGGGCGCTGGGCGCGAAGGTGGAGGCGTACGACGCCGGCGGCCGACCGGTGCTGGACCGGCTCGGCGAGCTGGTGGTCACCGCCGGAATGCCCAGCATGCCGGTGGGCTTCTGGGGGGACTCCGACGGCGCCCGCTACCGGGAGGCGTACTTCGACGTCTACCCCGGGGTGTGGCGGCACGGTGACTGGATCACCATCACGCCGCGGGGCAGCTGCGTGATCACCGGACGTTCGGACGCCACGCTGAACCGCGGCGGGGTGCGCCTGGGCACCGCGGAGTTCTACTCGGTGGTGGAGGGCCTGCCGGAGGTGGCCGACTCCCTCGTGGTGCACCTGGAGGACCCCGCGGGCGGGGCGGGGGAGCTGCTGCTGTTCGTGGTGCCGGCGCCCGGCGCGACCGTGGATGACGCGCTGTGTGCCCGCATCCGCGGCCAGCTGCGCACCGCGCTGTCGCCGCGGCACGTCCCGGACCGGATTCACCAGGTCGCCGCGGTGCCCCGCACGCTGAGCGGCAAGAAGCTGGAGGTGCCGGTGAAGCGGATCCTGGCGGGTGCCCCGGCCGAGTCGGCGGCGGCCAAGGGGGCGCTGGCCAACCCGGAGTCGCTGGCCGCGTTCGAGGAGCTGGCCGCCCGGCTCACGGCAGCGTCAGGGTGACCCGCTCGGTGGCGGCCCGCGCCGCCAGGACGGCCGGGTCGGGCCGGGCGCACAGCACGGTGCTGGCGCCGGCGACCAGCGGCGCGAGCAGCCAGTCCAGCGGGTCGGGGTGGGTGTCGGCGACCATCAGCACCCGGCCGCCGGCCAGCCCGAGCGCCGCGGCGCGCCGCGCGGCGGCGGCCAGCAGGCCGGTGTGGCTCAGGTCCGGCGAGCCGTCCAGGGCCGGGTCCGGTGGGCGCACCGGCGCGGCGGGGACGAAGCGGTCGCCCTGGCCGCGAACCTCGACCACGTAGTCGGCGCAGCCCGGCGGCAGGGCCCGCAGCGGCGCGCCCAGCGGGGCCAGGCCGAGTGCGAACCGGTCTCC
>DATMJT010000317.1:0-7398 GCA_035553735.1 Pilimelia sp. | reverse complement strand
CCCGGGAGGGCACCAGCACCGGCATCTCCGCCGCCGACCGCGCCCGCACCATCGCGCTGCTGGCGGCCCCGGACACCCGACCGGAGGAGCTGGTCCGCCCGGGGCACGTCTTCCCGCTGCGGGCCAAGCCCGGCGGGGTGCTGCGCCGGCCCGGCCACACCGAGGCCGCCGTGGACCTCGCCCGGCTCGCCGGGCTGACCCCGGCCGGGGTGATCTGCGAGATCGTCAACCCCGACGGCACCATGGCGCGGCTGCCGGAGCTGACGCGGTTCGCCCAGCGGTACGGCCTCACGCTGATCACCATCGCCGACCTGATCGCGTACCGGCGCCGCCGGGAGCGGCAGGTGGAGCGGGTCGTGGAGACCCGGATCCCGACCCGGCACGGGGTGTTCCGGGCGGTCGGCTACCGCGGGGTGGTGGACGGCTCCGAGCACGTGGCGCTCGTGTCCGGCGACCTCGGCGACGGCCGCGACGTGCTGGTCCGGGTGCACTCCGAGTGCCTGACCGGGGACGCGTTCGGGTCGCTGCGCTGCGATTGCGGGCCGCAGCTGGACGCGGCGCTGTCCCGGGTGGCCGCCGAGGGGCGCGGCGTGGTGCTCTACATGCGCGGGCACGAGGGCCGGGGGATCGGCCTGCTGGACAAGCTGCAGGCCTACCACCTGCAGGACCTGGGACGCGACACCGTCGACGCCAACCTGGAGCTGGGCCTGCCGGCCGACGCCCGCGACTACGGCACCGGCGCGCAGATCCTCTACGACCTCGGGGTGCGCACGATGCGGCTGTTGACCAACAATCCGGCGAAGAGAGCGGCCCTGGACGGGTACGGTTTGCAGGTGGTCGGTCGCGAGGGCGTCCCCGTGCGGCCGCACCCGGAGAACGTGCGCTACCTGCGCACCAAGCGGGACCGGATGGGGCACCTGTTGGAGCAGCTGGACGAGGTGGCTGGGGGGTTGGCCTGATGGCCGGATTCGGGGATCCGCACCTGTCCACAGTGGACGCGTCCGGGCTGCGGCTGGGCATCGTGGGCTCCCGCTGGCACGTCGACCTGGTGGATCACATGATCGAGCGGGCGCGGGCGGCCGCGGCCGAGTGCAAGGTCGACGACGTGCCGGTGGCCCGGGTGGCCGGGGCGGTGGAGCTGCCCGTGGTGGCCCAGGCCATGGCCGCGCGCTGCGACGCCGTGGTGGCGCTCGGCGTGGTGATCCGGGGCGAGACCGCCCACTTCGAGTACGTGTGTCAGGCGGTCACCGACGGCCTGTGCCGGGTGGCCCTGGACACCGCGACGCCGGTCGGCCACGGCGTGCTGACGGTGGAGTCGCTGGGCCAGGCCCGGGACCGGGCCGGGCTGCCCGGGTCGGTGGAGGACAAGGGCTGGGCCACGGTGGTGGCCGCGCTGGACGCCGCGCTCAGCATCCGGCAGATTCGGGCCGGCTGACCGGTCAGGGCCGGCTGACGCCCGGCGCCGCCGGCGCGGGTCCGGGCGGACCCGCCGGGGCGTCGTCGGCCAGCAGCCGTCCCGCCTCGGCGACGAACCGGGCGGCCCCGGCCGCGGGCTCCAGGGTGCCGGCGATCACGTCCACCTGCGCCGCGGCCAGCACGTCCCAGACCTGCCGCATGGCCGGGTGGGACGGCATCAGCAGCGCCCGCTCGGCCGCCGCGACGTACCCGGCGAGCAGCGGGTGCATGGCCAGCACCTCCTCGGTGGCCGCCGCCTGCACCGGCGGCCACGCCTGGATGCGGTTGAGCTGTACCCCGGTGCGGGCCCGCGCCAGGTGGTAGGTGACCAGGTCCTGCACCACCCGCTCGTTGCGGCTGTCCCGGCGGGCGTAGAAACCCAGCACGGTGAGCAGCGACCGGCTCGGGTGCGGCCCGTACGCCGGCACCGGCGAAACGGCCACCCGGGCGCCGCACCCCTCCACCCGGCCCAGCGCCCCGGCGGCGGTGATCAGGTACGGGGTCTGCCCCGTGCAGAACAGCGCGTGCGCACGGTCCCGGTCGATGTCCCGGCGCAGCACCCCGCGGCCGGTCTCGCCCAGCTCCGCCAGTGCCGCGAAGGCGGTGTCCAGGCCGGCGCGCCAGGTGTGCGGCGGGTCGAAGCCGCCGTCGTCGCGCAGCCCCAGCAGGGTGCCGCCCGCGCTGGAGAACACCGGCCACAGGTGGTACGGGTCCCCGGCCGGGCCGACCTGCACGGCCAGCGGCGCGGCCAGCCCGCGGGCGCCCGCGATCCGCTCCCCGTCGGCGATCAGCTCGCCGAAGTCGGCCGGCGGCGCACCATCGCCGGTGAGGTCCAGGTTGCGCAGCAGGGCCACGCAGTCGAACGCGTACGGGATGCCGTAGAGCCGGCCGGCACAGGTGAACGCCTGCACGGCCCTGGGGTGGAAGCTGGCCCGCTGCGCCTCGGTCAGCGGCACCTCCTCGACCGCGCCGCACGCCACGGTGCGGCCGAGCCAGTCGTGCGGGCCGACCATGATGTCCGGGGACTCCGGGGCCGGGTCCGGGCCCGCGGCCAGCGCGTGGAACCGGCGCTGCAGGTCCTCGGTGCGCGCGAAGCCGTGGAAGGAGACGTCCACGCCGTAGCGGGGGGCGAACGTGCGCTCGAACAGGGTCCGGCAGGTGGGCAGCCGCTCGTCGTCGGCCCACAGCACCAGCTCCCGGGACAGCCTGCGCAGTTGGCCGCGCCGGTCGTACAGCCAGAACTCGCCGTCGCGGTCCACGAAGGTCATCTCGACCTGGTGCAGGGTGGGGTCGGCGCAGGAGCCGTCCGGGTCGGTGGCGTCGGCCGGCACCGGCCCGGTGCGGCCCTCGGCGTTGGCGTACACCCGCGGCGCCGCCCACTTGATGCTGCTGTGCGGGCCGATCCGCCCCCAGCCGTACTTGCTGACCCAGCGGTCCTGCACGTGGGTGACCGTGAGGTGGGCGTACTGGACGCTCTCCGCCGAGTCGTTCGCGGCGATCGCGCCCCACACGCCGGGGGCAAGGTCGCCGCCGGACACCACGCCGTTGCCCCACCAGGCCGAGACGTGGCGGGCCTGGGCCCGTTCCTGCTCCGTGCGGTGGCGCTCGGCCTCCGCGCGCCGGCGGTCGGCGTCGGCGCGCTGCTCGGCCCGCCGGTGCTGGCGCACCATCAGATACGTCGTGATCCCGGCGATCACGACGGCCAGCACGGAACTGACCGCCTGGGCCCAGTCCGACAGCTCCGCCGCGTACGTTGTGTGCATGGCCACGACCAGAACGTATCGGTGGCGGCACGCCCGGACCACCGGACGCTCGGGTGGGGAGCGCCGCCTACGGTGGACGGCGTGACGACGCTCGTGCAGCCCGGGTACGGCTACCCCGACGTCGGCGACGCGCTGACCGCGGGAGTGATCGCTGACAGCGGGCTGCCGGCCGAGCAGTGGGAACGCCAGGAGCGCGAGCTGCTGGAGTACTTCCGACAGGCCGCCGCGCGGCTGCCCCGGCGCGGCGCGCTGCTGGACTTCGGCGCCGGCGAGGGGCGGCTGACCCCGCTGCTGGCCCCGCAGTTCGACCGGGTGGTGGCCGTGGAGCCCGACCCCGGGCGGGCCGCCGGGCACGTCGCCGCCCTGGCCGACGCGCCGTGGCGGGCCCGGGTGCGCCTGCACGCCGCGGACCCGGCCGGCGCGGAGCCGACCTACGACGCCGCGGTGTGCAGCCACGTCATCCAGCACGTGCCCGAGGAGACCGCCGATGCGATCGTGGCGCACCTGTCCCGGGTGCTGCGCCCCGGCGGGCTGCTGCTGCTGACCACCTGCCTGAGCTCCGGGCCGCGGTCGCGCTATGCGGTGGACCGGCGCGACGCCGCCGGCCGGGTCCGCGAGGAGCCGGCCACCGCCGCGGAGTTCGCCGCCGTCTGTCACGCCAACCGCCCCGGCGAGCTGCCGGTGCACTTCTTCCCGTACGCCGGCCTGCTGGCGCTGCTGCGCGGCCACGGCCTGACCCCGGAGGCGGGGTTCGGCCTGCACGGGCCGCACGGGCTCGTGGGCCCGCTGCCCGTCGGCGGCGAGCCGCCGCCCGAGGACCGGCGGCGGCTCGCCGCCTGCCGGGACGTGGCCGTCCTGGCGACCGGCGCGGCCGGGGCCGCCGCCCGGTAAACCAATCACCGGCCTCGCGCGTCGTACCGCCGTGACAAGCCGGCTGAGCACCGACGCGCCGGACGGGAGGACGATGACGGACCCCGTCGGCGCGGCCGCGCAGTGGTCCGCCGACGAGGCGGTGACCCACCTGTTCGGCGCCCACTACCGGCCGCTGGTGCGGCTGGCCACCCTGCTGCTCCACGAGCAGCACGCCGCCGAGGAGTGCGTGCAGGACGGCTACGTCGCCCTGCACGCCCGCTGGCACCGCCTGCGGGACGCGGACAAGGCGCTGGCCTACCTGCGGACCGCGGTGGTGAACCGGTGCCGCTCCGCGCTGCGGCACCGCCGGGTGGTCCAGGCGCACCTGGCCGCGGCCCGGCCCCCGCACGACGCGCCCAGCGCGGAGGCCGGCGCCCTGCACGCGCTCCAGCACGCGGAGCTGATCCACGCCCTGCGGGCCCTGCCGCCCCGGCAGCGGGAGGCGCTGGTGCTGCGCTACTACGCCGACCTGTCCGAAGCCGACATCGCCGAGGCCATGGGCGTCAGCCGGGGCGCCGTGAAGAGCCACACCGCACGCGGCCTGGCCGCGCTGCGCACCGCGTGGGGACGACTGCCATGACCGACGATCCCACCCGCTCCACCGAGGAGCTGCTCCGCCAGGTCCTGGCGCGGCGCGCCGCCGCCGTCCAGGTCCGCCCCGACGCCCTGGCGGCGATCCGCCGCCGCACGGGCGCGGCACCCGCCCGCCGACTCCGTCGGCTGTCCCTAGGAGGCTCCATGTTCGCCGTCACCGGTGCCGCCACCGCGCTGGCCGGCACCGTCGCCGCCGTGGTCGTGGGGGTGGGCAGCTGCGCCCCGCCGCCCGTCGCCGGCCCGTTGCCACCCGCCGCGCCCGCGTCGTCGCCAACCCCGGGCGCCGGCCCCACCGGCGCGCCCAGCGCCCCGGCGGGCACGCCGCCGGCCAGCGCCGCGCCGTCCGGCCCGGCGGCGACCAGCCCGCCGGCTCCGGCGGCCGGCGGCACGCTGCTCGCGGTCTACTTCGTCGGCACGGACCGGCTGGTCCGGGAGGGGGGCACGCCGGTGACGCGGCCCCGGCTGTACCGGGAGTTCCACCGGTTGGCCGCCGGCGACGGCTCCCCGGCGGCGCGCACCCGTGCCGCGGTGACCCGGATGCTGGCCGCCGCCGCGGACCCCGACTACCGGTCCGGCTGGCCGGCGACGACCCGGCTGCGGGGGGTCGGCGTGGACGGCGACGCGGTCACCGTGGACCTGTCCGGCGCGGGCCGGCACCGGGTGAGCGCCGAGGCGGCCCGGATCGCCGTGCAACAGCTGGTCTGGACCGCCACCGCGGCCAGCGGCCGGGCCGGGGTCCGGCTGCGGCTCGACGGGCGGCCCGTCGACCGGCTGTGGGGGCTGGCCGCCACCGGCGGCACGCTGCGGCGCGCACCTGCGGCCGACGTGGTCGGCCCGGTCTGGTTGATCGGGCCGCAGCACGGCGCGGTGGTGGCCCGCCGGTTCACCGTGCACGTCTCCGGTGTCGTGTACGAGGCCACCGCCCAACTACGGGTCCGCCAGGGCTCCCGCACCGTGCACGAGCGGGTGCTGACGCTGGACCGCGGCGCCCCCGCCCAGGGCGAGATCCGGGTGGAGCTGACCCTCGTGCCGGGTGACTACGTCATCGAGGCGTACGCCGCATCGGCCGTCGACGGGTCCGTACAGCACCTCGACGACCACGCCGTCACGGTGCGCTGACGCCGCCCGGCGTCCGGCCACCGGGATCGGTGAGTCCGGGCGCCGGGTGCCGGCGCGGTGCTGACAGAATCGGCGCTCGTGAAGACGTTCGACGAGCTGTTCGGCGAGCTGCAGGCCAAGGCCGCGGCCCGGACCCCCGGCTCGGGGACCGTGGCCGCGCTGGACCGCGGCGTGCACGCCATCGGCAAGAAGGTGGTCGAGGAGGCCGCCGAGTGCTGGATGGCCGCCGAGCACGAGGGCCCCGAGCGGGCCGCGGAGGAGATCGCACAGCTGCTCTACCAGGCGCAGGTGCTCATGCTGGCCACCGGCCTGGAGCTGCGGGACGTCTACCGACATCTGTAGCGTCGGGCGGCCGCCGCCCCGGGCCCACGCCCCGGGGCCGCCGGCCCGCCACGGGGCCGCCGGCCCGCCGGCCGCCGACCGGGGCCGCCCGCCCGCGACCAGGCCGCGGCGGCGCGCGGCCCGCCGCGATCCCTCGTCCCGACGTCACCGCCAAGGAGCACCCGCACCATGCTGCGTATCGCCATCCCCAACAAGGGCACCCTGTCCGGACCCGCCACCCAGATGCTGCGCGAGGCGGGCTACCGGCAGCGCCCCCACGACCGGGACCTGGTCTGCCGGGACGAGGCCAACGACGTCGAGTTCTTCTACCTGCGCCCGCGGGACATCGCCACCTACGTGGCCTCGGGCGACCTGGACCTGGGCGTCACGGGCCGGGACCTGCTGGTCGACTCCGGCGTGCCCGCCGAGGAGCTGCTCGACCTGCGGTTCGGCGCGGCCACCTTCTGGTTCGCCGCCCGGCCCGACACCGTGTCGACGGCCGCCGATTTGGCCGGGCGGCGGATCGCCACCTCGTACCCCGGCGTGGTCGCCCGGCACCTGGCCGAGCGCGGCGTGGCGGCCGAGGTGATCCGGCTCGACGGCGCGGTGGAGAACGCCGTGCGGCTGGGCGTGGCCGACGTCATCGCCGACGTGGTGGAGACCGGTGCCACCCTGCGCCAGGCGGGGCTGGTCACGGTCGGCGAGCCGATCCTGACCTCCTCGGCGCTGCTGGTCCGCCGGGCGGGTGCGCCCACCGACGGCCCGGTGGAGCAGCTCCTGCGCCGGCTGCAGGGCGTGCTGGTGGCGCGCCGGTACGTCATGCTCGCCTACGACGTGCGCGCCGACCTGTTGGAGCGGGCGAGCCGGCTGACCCCGGGCATCGAGTCGCCGACCATCTCGCCGCTGCACCGCGAGGGGTGGGTGGCGGTGCAGGCGATGGTGCTGCGCGCCGACGTCCACCGGATCATGGACGAGCTGTACGAGGTGGGGGCCCGCGCCATCCTGGTCACCGACATCCACGCCTGCCGGCTGTGAGGACGCCGCCCGCCTGGGCCGCGCTGGCCCTGGCGGGCCTGGTCGGGGTCGCCTCGGCGGCGCAGACCGCGGTCAACGCGGCGCTGGCCGGTCGGCTGGGCAGCGCGGTGCTGGCGGCCACCGTCAGCACGGTCGTCGGGGCGGTCGCCGTGCTGGCCGTGGCGCTGGCCCTGCCGTCGGGCCGGGCGGGGCTGCGGGC
>DATMJT010000316.1:0-2990 GCA_035553735.1 Pilimelia sp. | reverse complement strand
GGGCGTAGCGCAGCTCGGCGTAGGCGGGGCCGCGACCGACAGCCGCGGCGTCGTCGAGGGCCTGGTCGACTCCCGCACCCCCGGCCATCGCCACGACCACGAGGTCGAGGTAGGAGCTGAGGGCGTGGGTGAACGCGGCCCGGTGCGCGGCAGCGTCGCCGCGTACCCCGAGGTCGAGGGCGAGGTAGCCGGTCGCGGCGAACATCAGCCCACCGAGTAGCGGCATGGTCAGGCCGGTGCCCATGCCGGCCACCGCGAGCAGCACCCCGACCGTGGTGGGTAGGAGCAGCCCGACGAGGACGGCGGCGGCCTGTTCGGACAGGTGCACGGTGACGGGCTTGCCGATGGTGGCCAGGTCTGCCCGCACCCGGGCGGTGGGCAGCCCGGCGCGTTGCAGCAGGCGCACGACGGGGGAACCGAGACGCGCGGCCCATCCCGGGGAGTGCCCGTCGCCGCCGGTGGGCGCCGCCGGTTCGGGCTCGGTGATCGGTTGCAGGGCGGCGAGGGCCTTGTCCAGCCGGGGCGGGCGCGGGCGCAGGCCGACGAGGATCAGCCACACCCCGATCCCGATGCCCGCCCCGCACAGCACTACGAGCGCGGTCATGCCGGCACCTGCCCCAGCGCCGGGGTGTCGGCCTCGGTGGCGAAGACTCGTTCCGGTTCGCCGATGCGGGCCATCCGTGCGGCCCACCAGAATCCGGTGGCGAACAGGCTGCCGACGAACAGCAGGACGAGCTGTCCGGTCACCGAGTCGTAGGCGCCCATGTAGTCGGGGCTGAACGCGGTCATCCCGGCGGTCATCACCAGCGTGGTGATGACGATGACGCGGGTGCCGGTGCGGGTGCGGGTACGTCCGGCCGCCACGCGCAGCCGGAAAGCGGCCTGGTCGCGGGCGGCCTCGGCCAGCGAGGACAGCAGTTCGCCGATCTGGCGGGCGTGGCGTTCGGCGGCCATCACCAACGCCGTGGCCACCAGGTCGCCGATGGGGTCGTCCAGCTCGGCGGCGAACCGGCGCAACGCCACCGGCAGCCGGTCGCCGTGGTGCAGCCGGGCGGCCAGGCGTTGCACCTGACCGCGGATCGCCTCTGGCGCGAGCGGGGCGGTGGCGATGATGGCCTGCTCCAGCCCGGCGGCAGCGGCGAGGGTGTCCCGCAACGATTCGGTCCAGGTGGCCACGCCCTCGATGCGCGCCACGGTGCGGGCGCCGGCCCGGTCCGGGCCGACGAGCTGCGGCAGCACCCAGGCGGTGATCCCGGCGAGCACGGCCGCGACCGGCCACCGGGTGACCAACCCGACCAGCACCGCCACGGCCACCGTGATGAGCAGGCGTCGGCGGTCCAGCGGCTCCCGCCGGGCCGCGTGCCACCGGGCCGTCAGCCGCGACGGTTCCTCCGCCTCGTCCGGGTCAACCAGGGGTCCGGTCGCCCCGCGGGCGATGAGCAGCACCCCGGCGGTCAGGCCGACGCCTACCAGCACGGCGAGCAGCAGTGGGTTGGTCATGAGTTCCACCACCCATGCGGGCGGCGCAGCAAATCGGGGTCGAACCCGTGCGCCACCAACCGCTGCACGGTGGGACCGGAGATCGGGGCACCGGGCACCGCCCGCCCGTCCGGGCCGGGGCGCAGGATCTCGTTGGACACCACCTGCGCGCCGTCAGCGTCCACGACCTCGCGGACGCTGGTGACGTAGCGGCGGTTGGTGTCCTCCTCCCGGTGCAGCTGCACCACCAGGTCCACGCCCTCGGCGATGTACATGTTCGTCGCGGCGGCGTCCCACCGCTCCGGGCACCCGGCCGCGTACATGGCCAGCTTCCGAAACACGCCGGCCGAGGACGAGGCGTGGATGGTGGACAAAGAGCCGTCGTTGCCCTGGGACATGGCGTGCAGCATCACGACGGTCTCCGGGCCGCGGACCTCGCCGACGATTACCCGGTCGGGCACCATCCGCAGTGCGTTGCGGAACAGCGCGGCCATGTCCACCGCACCCTGCCCCTCGACGTTGGGTTCCCGGGTCTGCGTGGCCACCACGTTCGGGTGCGCGGGGTCCAAGTCCAAGCCCAGCTCGAAGGTGTCCTCCACGGTGACGAGGCGTTCGTCGGCGGCGATCGCGGATGCCAGGGCGCGGATGAAGGTGGTCTTCCCGGCGCCGGTGCGCCCGGCCACGATCAGGTTGAGCTTGGCCCGCACGGCGGCGGCGCACAGCTCCCGCACGCACACATCGATCGCCCCGAGGCGCATCAGGTCGTCCAGGGTGACCTTCATGTAGCGGTGCCGCCGGATGGAGATCATCGGCCGTTTCGTCACCGCCATCACCGCGTTGAGCCGCGACCCGTCCGGCAGTTGCAGGTTCAGGGTGGGGGCGGCGCGGTCGAAGCGGCGTTCCTCCTCACCACTGCGCGCCGCGAGCAGCCGTACCAGGTCCACCAGCTCGGCGTCCGAGTCGGCCACCGCCGGCACGCGGGCCACGGTGCCGTCGGCGTAGCGGACGTGCACCACGTCGCAGCCGTTGACCGTGACGTCCTCAACGTCTTCGGCGTCCAGCCACCGCTGCAAACCACCCGCGCCGAGCAGAGTGTCCGCGACGATGCGCGCGACCCGCGACTCCACCTGCGGGTGCAACGGCGAGCGTCCAGCCGTCATCTGCTGCTGGGCATGGGCGTCCAACACCTGCGTGATCAACCGCCGGGTCAGCGCGGTGCGTTCCTCGTCCGACAGCCGGCCCCCGCCCGTGGTGTCGTGCGCGCGGGAGGCGTCGGTGAGCGCGGCGGCGACCTGCCGGCGCACCGTACGCACCACGGCGACCTCGTCCGCGTCCACGACCGCCATGTCCGACCCCGCAACGGCGTGCCCGTTAGCGGTACGCGGCGCCGGCACAAACCGGAACCCGAAGACATCCGTCATGCGCTACGCACCTCCCGGCCCGCCGCAGCCACCCGCACCGGCGGGGCGGGCAGGGTAGCGCCCAGATCCCGCAGGCTGGTGACCAAGGGC
>DATMJT010000315.1:0-3054 GCA_035553735.1 Pilimelia sp. | reverse complement strand
GGCCGAGGTGCCGCCGGCACCCCCGCTGCCCCGCCCGCCGGCGAACCGGCTGACCCGGCGCAAGCCGGCGCGGGCGGTGGCCAAGGGGCTGCGGGTGCTGCGTCGGGCGGCCGGGCGGGCCGCCGCGACAGCACAGCCGATGCGCCTGCGCACCGACCGCCTGAACGTGCGGGCGGTGGACCTGGCCAGCGGCGCGGACTGCCCCGTACGGATCGTCGGGCGCGGCGCCGACCGGATCGACGTGCGGCTGCCCGGGGCGGCGGCCGGGCCGGTGCTGATCGGCGTGCTGGACGCCGGCCGGGACAGGCGGCCCCGGACCACCGCGCAACTGTCCTGCCGGGTGCTGGCGGAGCCGTCCGGGTCGCCGCGCCCCGTCGCGCAGGCCGTGGAGCGCGGCTGATGTCCCGCGGCCCGGTGCACCGGCCGGCGCTGAGCGCCGACGCCGAGCACAACCGCCGACGGCTCCAGCAGCTCCTCGACGCCACGCCCGGCGGCACCCTGCACCTGCCGGCCGGGGTCCACCCGCTGCGCGGTGGCCTCACGGTGCCCGGCGGCTGGACGCTGCTCGGACCGCCCGGCGGCGCGGGCGGGCCCACCGCCTGGCTCACCGTCGAGCCGGACCGCGGCGCCCCGGACACCCCGGGCGGCGGTAACCCGGCGGACACCCCGGACGATGGTGGCCTGGCGGGTGCACCGGGTGCGGGCGGCGGGTCCGACCCCGTCGGCGCATCAGGTCCGAGCGGTGGCGAGCAGCCGCTGCTGTGGGTGGTCGGCTCCGGGGTCTGCATCAGCGACCTGGGCCTGCGGCCGGCACCCAGCGCACCGGGCGAGCACTCCGGCGACCTGGGCACGGCGGTCACCGTGGGCCGCTACCTCTACCCGGCGGAGCCGGAGTGGATCGACAACGTGGAGATCCGACGCGTGCAGGTGCGCCGCCGCCCGGGCGACAGGGCCGCCAACTGCGTGGCCGTGATGGGCGCCGTCCGCGACCTGACCGTGCACGACGTGGCCATCGAGGGCGGGTGTACGGGGCTGGCGGTGCACTGGGGCGCGGTGGGCACCGGGGTGGAGGACATCCGCGGCCCGTCGTATCACCCGCACCGCCTGCGGATCAGCCAGCTGCGCGTGCGCGACGCGATGGAGGGCTTCTACCTCAGTTCGGTGCACGACGTGACGGTCGCGGACGTCTGTCTGTCCGATGTGGACATCGGTTTCCGGCTGCTGCCCGGGGACAACACGGACCGCTTCCACCGGGCCGGCGGTGCGGTCGTGGGCCGACGGATCGAGGTGCGGCGGGTCTGCGTGCGCTGGCGGGGTGACAAGTACGGGGTGCGGATCGCCGGCTGGGGGCGTAGCGAGATCGACGGTACGGTCAGCGTGCTGGAGTACCGCGACGTCGCCGTGCGCGACTGCGTGATCCGCCGGTCGGCGCCGACGTCGGCCACCCCGGCGCGGTCCTGGGGGCCGGTCGTGGTGGAGAGCGCCGACACCGTGACGCTGCACAACGTGCGGGTGGAGAGCGGGGCGGTGCCGGCGGTCGGCTGCTGCCTGCTCGGCGCCGGCACCCGCGGGGCCCCGGAGCCCGTCACGGCGTAGCCGGTGCCGCTGCCACCCGCCGGGCGGGACTCCCACCGGGCCGGACCGCCGCCGCGTCGCGGCGGCGTGGTGCGCTGCCGGCCCACCGCGACGTGCCAGGAGTAGCCGTGCCTCGGCCCACCGCGACGTGCCAGGAGTAGCCGTGCCGCCCGCTGGGGTCTGTTGCACCGGTTAGGTGACACCTGAGATGGCTCGCCGTGCCAGGCTGGCTGGCGGGGAGCGCTGTGCCCCCCACGGCGCCGTCTCGTGAGTGGCCGTGCCGCCGGCGGGCTGGCTGGGAGCGCTGTGCCGAGAGTCGGGGCCGGACCGCGGCTCGCTCAGCCGTAGCGTATGGCTGTTAACGGGGGTGGATAACAGCCATACGCTACGGCTGAGCGCGGCAGCGCGTCGCCATTGGCGGCCGATTCCCGATCGAGATTCGGTGGGGAACGTCGACGCGCACCGCACGGAGCGCATCACGTCGCCAAGCGGGCCAGGGCGGACGCGGCCCGGGGCCGGGGCAGGCCAGGCGGAGGCGGCCCGGGGCTGGGGCAGGCCAGGCGGAGGCGGCCCGGCGCCGGCGCCGGGGAGGCCCGGGTGCAGGCGGCCAGGGTGGGCGCCGGCCGGAGTGGAGGCTGTCGGGGTCGTCGCCGACCCGTCCGGCCGGCAGGGAATCCGGGGCAGCTGGTGGCCGCGCTGCCTCCGTCCCACGAGCCAGGCAGCAGGACAGGTAGCGGCGTGCCGGTCGTCCGTGGGACGGTCGGCGTCGGTGATCTCCCGGTCCCGCTCGCTGGTGGTGTGCTGGTAGGCCAGCGCCGCGCGCGGTCAACTGGAGGGTCAGCCTCCGGTCAACTCGTAGATCCGCACGGACCCGGACACCAGGCGCAGCGTGGCGAGTCGGCCCAGCTCCGGAGAGACCGGGCCGGCACGGTCGTCGGCGAACAGCCAGCGCACCCCGTACCGCTGACGCAGAATGCGCAGGTCGGCCGCGGTGGGCGCGGTGAACGCGCGCTCGTTGAGGGCGAACCGCTGTGCGTCCGGGGCCGGTTGGCGCGGGTAGGAGCGCCCGTCGCGGGCGTGCGCGGCCACGGCCTGGTCGGTGTAGCCCCAGCTCTCCACCACGGTGCGGTGCCCGCCGAGCCCGGCGACCCAGAACGCGCGGGCGTCGCAGTGCTCGCGCGTGGGCACCGGGCGGCAGTGCACGTTGGTCGCCACCACGTCGTCGTCCGCGGCGTGCGCGTCCAGCCACAGCGCCGCGCGCATCTCGGCCTCGGTGACGGCCAGACGCTCCCGGTCGGGCGGCGCCGCGCCGACCCGGCCCCGGGCCAGCGTCTGGACCGTGCCGACGACCCCGGCCGCCACGCTGGCGCCGAGCACGGCCGCCAGCACCCCGGCGGGCAGCCGGCGCCAGCCCCCGGTGCGCGGACGCCGACCGTGCGCAGGGTGGGCCGGGCCGGCGCGGCGCCGCCCGACCGGGAG
>DATMJT010000314.1:0-8665 GCA_035553735.1 Pilimelia sp. | reverse complement strand
GTCCGGGGCCGGTGCGGCACCGGGCCGACTGCCGGTGCAGCCGGCGACCAGGGCCAGCACGAGCGCCGCGGCCAGGGCGCCGGTCACCGGTCGGGTGCGGATGAGGGGTGTCATGGTAGCTGCGACGGTAACCGGTCCCCGGCGGTTGCGCACCGGTCGCCCGGGCAGGTTCCGGGTCGGTGACCTGCGGCTTGGCCGCCGGCCGCGGCCGCGGCTGCGTAGCGTGGAGCGGCTGCGCACGGCACGCGACCGGCCGGGTCCAGGTAGGCCCAGGTACGCCGGTGCGACCGGGCTCAGGTCTGCCCGCTACCGGCCGATATGCAGGATCCGAGGGGAATCCGACCGTCCGCGGGGAGGTGAGGTGTGGGCGCCGCACGCAGCGCCGCGGTCACCGGTGTCCAACCGGCGGTGGACCCGGTCAGCGGGGCGTACACCCACGCCCACCTGAACCAGCTGTTGCCGCAGGAGCTGTCCGCCGCCGCCGCTGCCGCCCGCCCGTACGGGCTGGTCCAGTTCGACGTCGACTACTTCAAGAGCGTCAACGACGCGTACGGTCACGCCCGCGGCGACCAGATCCTGCGGCAGATCGTGGACCGGGTGCGCGAGCTGATCCGCCCCAGCGACCTGGTCTTCCGCCGCGGGGGCGACGAGTTCGTGGTGCTGCTGCCCGGCGCCACCCGGCTCACCGCCCTCGGTGTGGGCCGGCGCTTCGTGTACGGGGTCCGCGCCCTGCCGTTCCCGGGCCAGCCGCCGCTGCCGGCCTCGATCAGCCTGGGCGCCGCGTCCTGCCCGGAGGACGGGCAGACCGCGGAGCAGCTGGGCGCCGTCGTGGACCGGCGCAACTACACCGCCAAGCGGCGCGGCCGGGGGCGGGCGGTCGCCGACGATCTCGACGACGAGCTGGTCGGCCCGCCGGACCTGATGGCCGAGCCCGGCCAGTTGGACGCCGAGCAGGTGGCCCGGCTGGTGCGGGTGGCGCTGGGCGGCGAGCCCAGTGCGCCGGTGGTGGAGTGGCTGCAGCGCGGTTGCGCCGGCCGCCCGCCGGTGATCCTGCGGGAGCTGGGCAGCCTGCTGGACACGGGCCGGCTGGTGCAGAACGCCCTGGGCGCCTGGCTGTTCGACCGCACCGACGCGCAGGAGCCGCCAACCGCCCGCGCGGTCCTGGACGCCGCCGAGGCCGGCGTGACCGCGGGCGCCCAGCCCGAGATCGACAAGATAGTCCGGCTGCTCACCGAGCGGCGCCTGGTCACCGTCGTCGGACGGGCGCACGACCAGCGCGCCAAGCTCGCCGCGGCCGCGGCGGCCTTCGCCGAGGCGGCGTTCACCGACGGCGCGGTGATCGTGCCGTTGGGCGAGGCGGCCCCGGGCGCCGACGCCGACCAGGCCGCAGCGGCCGCGGTGGTCGCCGGGCTGGGCGCGGCCCCGGACTCCGCGCGGCCCACGCTGGAGCATGCCGCGGCCCTGCTGGCCGACCGGGACCTGCTGCTGGTGCTCGACGACCCGGGCGGCGCGCGGGGCCTGTCCGCCCTGGTCAGCACGGTGCTGGCCCGCTGCCCCCGGGTCCGGGTGCTGGCCAGTGCCGGGGCCCGCCTGCGCCTGTACGGCGAGCAGGTGTTCCCGCTGCGGTCCGCGACGTGACATCGCCGCCGCGGTCCCGCTCGGCTGTGACCGGCGGTGCCGATGGGGAGTGCGGATGTGACCGGCCGGCGGGAGGGACAGCGCGGTGACGAGGGACATCGTCGGCGGCCCGGCCGTGGCGCGCGACGCGATGACCGGCGCGGTCGACCGTCAGGAGCTGGGGCCGGCGCTGGCCGCGGCGCTGGGCGCCGCGAGCCGCGCGGGCGCCGGCTGTGCCGTCATGCTGTTCGACGTCGACCACTTCAAGCGGGTCAACGACGCGTACGGCCACGCCCGCGGCGACGAGGTGCTGCGGGCCGTCGCCGAGCGGGTGCGCGCGGTGCTGCGCCCGGGCAGCGCCCTGTTCCGCTACGGCGGCGACGAGTTCGTGCTGGTCGTGCCGCACGCCGACGCCGAGGCCGCCGAGGCGGTGGCGTACCGGGTGGTGGACGCCGTCGGCGACACCGCCTTCCCCGGGGACCCGCCCCTGTCGGTGACGATCAGCCTCGGCTGCGCGGTGTTCCCGGCCGACGGCGCGGACCCCGACGCGCTGCTGGCCGCGGCCGACCAGCGCAACTACGCCGCCAAGCGGGCGGGCCGGGCCCGCGCCGTGGTCGGCGACGCCGCGCCCGGCGACGCCGCGGGCGGCGAGCCGTCCCGACTGATCGAGCGCGACGCCGGCCTGACCACGGTCCGGGAGTTTCTCGACAGCATGCTGCGCGACGGCAGCGGCCACCTGCGGGTCACCGGGCCGCGGGGGGCCGGGCACACCCGGTTCCTCGCCGAGGTGGCCACGGTGGCCGGGTTGCAGGGCATCGCCGTGGCAGGCCCGACCGACCCGCAGACCCATCCGCAAGCCCCCGTCCTGCTGCTGGTGGACACCGCCGACGGGCGCGGCGAGCCGGTACGCCGCCGGCTGGCGGCGTTGGCCGCCGCCGACCCCTCCCGCCCGGTCGGCCTGGTGACGGCCGAGGTCGACCAGCCCGACGGTCCGGCGCCCGCGGACCCCGGGGTGACCGCGGAGGTGGTGCTGGCGCCCTGGACGCCGGCGGGCCTGCGCATCTGGCTGCGCCTGGCGCTGCGCGGCGAGCCGGCGCAGGAGCTGGTCGACGCCCTGGCCCGCACCGGCCGCGGCCTGCCCGCGCCCACGGTGCGCCGGCTGGCGCGCTGGCGCGGCGACGGCACGGTGGTCGCCGGGCCCGACGGCGGCTGGACCCTGCACCCGGACGCGACCGCCCGGCTGTCGCGGCCCCGCCAGCCGGTGCCCGTGCCGCCCGCGGACATCGTCGGGCGTTCGGGCGCCGTGGACGACGTGCTGCGCCTGCTCGGCGGCGCCCGGCTGGTGACCCTGGTGGGCCCGGGCGGGGTGGGCAAGACCCGGCTGGCCCTGGAGGTGGCCGCCCAGGCGGAGAGCGGCTTCGACGACGGGGTGGCCCTGGTGACCCTGGCCGACGCCACGGACGTCGACCAGGTGGTTCCGGTGGTGGCGCAGCGGCTGGGCGTGCTGGAGACGGCCGACATGCCGCTGGCCGACGCGGTGCTGGCCCACCTGGCGGACCGGCACCTGCTGCTGGTGCTGGACAACGTGGAGCACGTCATCTCCGCCGTGCCCCTGGTGTCGCGGCTGCTGGCCGCCGCGCCCGGCGTCACCGTGCTGGCGACCAGCCGCCTCCGGCTGGCGGTGCCCGGCGAGCACCCGTACGACGTACCGGCACTGACCTGGCCGGACCTGGACCGGCTGCCGCCCGGGGAGAGCGGCGCGGCGCAGGCGCTGCGGGAGTCCTCCGCCGTGGCGCTGTTCGTCACCCGGGCCCGCGAGGCGGCGTACGACTTCCAGTTCACGGCCGCCCAGCTGCCCACCGTCGTGGGCGTGTGCGCGCGGCTGGACGGCCTGCCGCTGGCCATCGAGCTGGCCGCGGCGCGCAGCGACGAGTTCACCCCGGCGCAGCTGCTGGAGCGGCTGACCGACCGGCTCGACCTGCTGGTGGACGGCCCGATCGACCAGCACGACCGGCAGCAGACGCTGCGCGCGACGATCGACTGGAGCGTGGCGCTGCTGCCGCCGGGGGAGCGGGAGCTGCTGCTTCGCCTCGGCGTCTTCGTCGGTGGCTTCAGCCGCGCGGCGGCGGTGGCGGTGTGCGGCGAGGCGGCCGGTCCGGCGCTGGCCGCGCTGGCCGAGCGCAGCCTGCTCGGGGTGCGGGCCGGCGCCGACGCCGACCGCTTCTTCATGCTGGAGACCACCCGGGCGTACGCGCTGGAGGCACTGGCCGAGGCCGGCACCGACGCCGAGGTGCGGCTGGCGCACGCCGGCTGGTACGCCGACCTCGCGCAGCGGGCCCACGCCGGGATCTCCGGGCCCGAGCAGGAGCGGTGGCTGCGCCGGCTGGGCGAGGAGTACCCCAACCTGCGGGTGGCGTTCGGCTTCGCCGTGGCGCACCGCCCGGAGCTGGCCGCCCGCATCTGCGCCGGGCTGTACCGCTACTGGAGCATCGGCAACCACATGCGCGAGGCCCGCGGCTGGGTGGACCAGGTGGTCGCGCACGCGGCGGTGGTGCCGGCCTCGCTGCGCGCCGAGGTGCTGCACGCCGGTGCGCAGATGGCCGTCTACCAGAACGACAACGCGCGCGCCGCCGAGCTGGCCGACCGCTGCCTGGGGGTGGCCGAGGAGGTCGGCGCCCGGACGGTGCTGCCGATGGCGCACAACGTGCTGGGCATCATCGCGATGGACACCGGTGACCTGGACGCGGCGCGGCGGCACTTCGGCGAGGTCCGCGACCTGTGGACCGCCGACGGCGACCCGCGGGTGGTGGTGGCCCTGGCCAACCTGGCCGAGACCGAGCTGCGCGCCGGCAACCTGGACACCGCCGCGGAGCTGGCCGGTACGGCGTTGGAGCGCAACCGGGTGGACGCGCCGTGGCGGGTGCCCAACGACCTGAGCCGGCTCGGCCAGATCCGGCTGCTGCGCGGTGAGCTGGACCAGGCGCGGGCACTGCTGCAGGAGTGCCTGGAGATCGGGCGGGCGAACAGCGACGTGCTCAGCGAGGGCGTGGTGCTGGCCGTGCTGACCCGGCTGGCGGTGCTCTCCGGCGACGGCGCCCAGGCCGTGCAGGTGGGTACCCAGGCGCTGCTGCTGCTCGGCCGGCTCGGCATGCCGATGGAGACGGCCAGCGTGCTGGAGACCTTCGCCCGGCTGCGGGTCGAGGACGACGCGGTGCTGGCGGTGCGGCTGCTGGCCGCGGCGGACGCGCTGCTGGCCGCCCACGGGCTGTGCCGGGGGCCGGCGTACCAGCCGTTCAGCGACCACACCGCGGACCGCGCCCGGCAGCTGCTGGACCCGGCGGCCCACGCGGATGCGCAGCGGCGCGGCCGCGACGCCCCGCTGGCCGACACCGTCGCGCTGGTGCTCGGCGGCTGACCCGCAGGGCCGCCGGCGCGGACGTCAGGTGCGGTGCACCACCCATACGTTCGGCTCGACGTAGACCGCGTGGTCGGCGGCCACGTCGCAGTGCACCGGCACCAGTGCCTCGGGCACCAGCACCGGGCCGTCGGTGTCGAACGGCAGCCCCGTCCACGACCGCCACTGCGCCAGCGTGCCGGTGATGGTCATGGCCAGCGGCGCCACGCCGACCACCCGCCCGCCGGCGCGCACGTGCACCCGCAGCCACGGGTCCTCCGGCAACCCGTCCGGCCGGGTGCGGGCGACGTACTCGGCCATGGGCACGTGCGGGTGGCGGTGCTTGCCGGTCGGACGCAGCGACACCAGCAGCTCGCCGTAGCCGCGTGCGGCGGCGTTGCGGCGCAGCGCCTGCAGCATCAGCGGCGACAGCCCGCGGCCGCGCAGCTCCGGGCGCACCGACACCTCCACGGCGCACAGCCGGTTGCCGCGGCGCCCCCGGAGCTGGTCCTCGGCGAAGGCGAGCATGACCGCGTCCCAGCCGCCGGGCGGCAGGTCGGCGTCGGACTCGGGCAGGCTGCACGGCACGCTGTACGCCTTGGCTACCGGCACGTCCGGGGCGTCGCGGTCCACGGCCACCAGGCAGAACTCGGCGAGCGCGGTCGTCGCCCGGTCGTAGGCCAGGGGGGCCAGCGGGTCGTGGTACATGAACGCCGGCCAGGACGGGGGGAACCGGTCCAGCAGCGGGGCGAGGTCCGGCCGGTCCGCCAGATTCGTGATGATCAGGTCCATACAGCGGCCTTCCGTACAAAAGGGATTCGCGCCGGATAAGTCCGAAACGCCTGTCTCCGCTGGGCTGCGTGCCGATGATCAGTATGTCCCGATGGTTCCGCGAGGGGAGGGCCGGGTGTCGGCGCGCGTCGCGCTCACGGCCTACGCCGGCTGGATGGCGCTGCTCACCGCCGGCTTCTTCGCCCTGCCGGCGGGCCAGATGCTGATCTGGGCGGCCATCGGGCTCAGCAGCGCGGCGGCGATCGTGCTGGGGACGCGGCGGCATCGGCCGCGTCGCGCGGGGCCGTGGCTGTCGATGGCCGTCGGGGTGGTGCTGTTCGCCGCCGGCGACACCGCCTACAACGTGTTGACGGAGTTCCTGGGCCAGCAGAACCCGTTCCCCTCCGTGGCCGACGTGCTCTACCTGGCGATGTTCCCGTTCGTGGCCGGCGGCCTGGTGGCGCTGGCCCGCTCCGGGGTCTCCGGCCGGGACCGCGCCAGCCTGATCGACGCGCTGACCCTCAGCCTCGGCGCGTTCCTGCTCTCCTGGATCTTCCTGATCGAGCCGTACCTGGCCAGCCCGGACCTGACGGTCGTGGAGCGGCTGGTGTCGATCGCGTACCCGATCTGGGACGTGCTGTTCCTGGCCACGGTCGCGCGCCTGGTGGTGGCCGCCCGGCAGACGCCCGCCGTGGCCCTGCTGGCGGTCGGCACCGCCGCGCTGCTGATCGCCGACGTCGGCTACGGCCTGAGCCAGCTCGGGGGTACCTGGCAGGTCGGCGGGGCCCTGGACCTGGGCTGGATCGCCTTCTACACCGCCTGGGGCGCCGCGGCGCTGCACCCGTCCATGGCGCGGCTCACCGAGCCGCGGGTGGTCCGGCAGAACGAGATCAGCCTCCGCCGCCTGGCGCTGCTCGCGCTGTCCTCCCTGATCGCGCCCGCCGTGCTGCTGGTCGAGGCGCTCGGCGGGCCGGTGCGCGACGGCGTGATGATCGCGGTGCTGTCCGCGGTGATGTTCCTGCTGGTGCTGACCCGGCTGGCCGGGGTGGTGTCGATCCACCGGCAGGCCCTGGTCCGGGAGCGGGCGCTGCGCCGCGCCGCGGCCGAGCTGGTGGCCGCCGCGGACGCCGACCAGGTCTCCGAGGCACTGCGGTCGGCGGTGGGCCGGCTGATGCCGCCGGACACCCCGCACCGGGTGGTCGTCGAGGTCCGCGGTCGGGGGTCCGGCGCCGGCGGCCACCCGGGCGCGAGCAGCGCCGCGTGGGCCCGGCCGCCGGCCGAGCCGGCCGGCGGCGACCGGGTGCCGGCGCCCCCGCGCGCGCCGGCCGACGACCGGGCGCCGGAACCCTCGCGCGCGCCGGCCGACGGCCGGGGACCGGACGGCGCCGGGCCGCCGGCGCCCCTGGTGCCGCGTGAGCAGCTGCCGCGCCGGCTGGCCGCGCGGCTCGGGGACTTCGCCACCGTGCTGCGGCTGCCGCTGGTACCCGCCAGCGGCGGCGACGCCCGCAGCACCGGGGAGCTCATCGTGGCCGCTCCGGACTCCGCCCTGGTGACCCTGCAGGGCACGCTGGAGGTGCTCGCCTCGCAGGCCGCGCTGGCCCTGGAGCGCACGGCGCTCACCGAGGAGGTGAACCGGCGCATCGGCGAGGAGTACTTCCGCACCCTGGTGCACAGCAGCACCGACGTGATCCTGATCCTGGGCGAGCACGACAAGATCCGGTACGCCAGCCCCTCCGCCCAGACGGTGCTGGGCCACCAGGCGCTGGTCGGGGTGCCGCTGCCGGCGCTCGTCGCGGTCTCCGAGGAGGAGCGGGTGCGCGACACCCTGCACGCCGTACGCGCCGGCGGCCACGGGGTGGAGTGCGCCGACTGGACCGTCGTGCAGGCCGACGGCACGCTGGCCCAGGTCGAGGTCTCCTGCCGCGACCTGCGCCGGGACCCGACGGTCGACGGTCTTGTGGTCACCATGCGGGACGTCACCGAACGCCGCCGGCTGGAGGCGGAGCTGACGCACCGCGCCCTGCACGACTCGCTCACCGGACTGGCCAACCGGGTGCTGTTCCACGACCGCACCAACCGGGCGATCACCCGCAGCCAGCGCACCGGCACCCTGATCGGGGTGCTGTTCATCGACCTGGACGACTTCAAGGTGGTCAACGACACCCTCGGGCACCAGATGGGCGACGAGCTGCTGCTGGCGGTGGGCCAGCGGCTCACCGGCGTGCTGCGCGAGCACGACACCGCGGCCCGGCTGGGCGGCGACGAGTTCGCCATCCTGGTGGAGGACGCCACCCACCCCGCCGACGTGGAGGCGGTGGCCGCCCGCGTCCTGGCCGCGCTGTCCGTGCCGATCGCGGTCGGCGGCGAACTGCTCAGCGGCCACGCCAGCATCGGCGTGGCGATCGGCGGTGACGCCTCCGACGCCGCGGAGCTGCTGCGCCAGGCCGACCTGGCGCTGTACCTGGCCAAGAGCGAGGGCAAGAACCAGTGGCGCCGGTACGAGACCACGCTGCACGCCGCCCTGCTGGAGCGGCTGGAGCTGCGCGCCGCGCTGGAGCGGGCGGTGGCCGAGCGGGCGTTCACGCTCTACTACCAGCCCATCGTCGAGCTGGCCAACGACGCCCCCGTCGGGGCCGAGGCGCTGGTGCGCTGGGTGCACCCCACCCGGGGCATGATCCCGCCCGGGCAGTTCATCGAGGTGGCCGAGGAGACCGGGCTGATCGTGCCGATCGGCAGCTGGGTGCTGCGCACGGCGGTCGGTACCGCGGCCCGCTGGCGCCGGGAGTTCCCGGAGCGCGCGCCGTACGTCAGCGTGAACGTCTCGGCCCGGCAGTTCCGCTCGCCGGGCTTCGTCGACGAGGTGCGCGCCGCGCTGTCCGACGC
>DATMJT010000313.1:0-2990 GCA_035553735.1 Pilimelia sp. | reverse complement strand
GCCGCCAGCCGAGGTCCACCCCGGGCCGCGTCGACGGCGGACCCGCCGCCGGCCCCGGAGCCGCCGTGGGCGGGTTGTTCGCGCCGCTGGCGTGGGGCGGGCGTTGTCGCGCGGGTCTCCCACGGCCGCCGTGGGCGGGTTGTTCGGGCCGTTGGAGTGGGTGGGCGTTGTCGCGCCGGCTCAGCCCCTGGTGCGGGCGTGGCGTCACCGCCGGCCCGGCGGTGATCCGACCGGTGCCGTGCTGGGCCGTAGCGTATGGCTGTTATCGCGACCGAATAACAGCCATACGCTACGGCTCGAGTGTGCGTGCGTGTGTGGGGATTTCAGCCGGTAAGCGCGGTCGGTGGCTCACCCGGACCCCGCGGGCCGCCAGCGTCGCCGCACCCCGCGCGGCAGCACCACGGCGACCAGAAGGGCGAGACCGGCCAGCGCGCCCCCCGCCACGGCCAGCCCGACCGCGCGCCGCCGGGCCAGGTCGGCCCGGGCCTGCGCCGCCACGACGGCCGGGTCGACACTGGTCGGGGGCAGGGTGGCCACCGGCTCCGGCGCGCCGCGCGCCACCTCCTCGGTCAGCGCCCGGTACGGGTTGACCACCCCGGCGCCGTACTCGCCGGTGCGCCGGCCCCCGGCCGACGGGTCCGCGGTCGCCACGATCCGGCGCGCCACCTCGGCCGCGGACAGCTCGGGCCGGTGCTGGCGCAGCAGGGCGGCGGTGGCCGCGACGAACGGCGCCGCATAGCTGGTGCCGGTCTGGGCGGCGTAACCGCCGCCCGGAGCCGCTACGGTGATCTCAACCCCCGGAGCGACCAGGTCGACGTACGGGCCGACCTGGGAACGGCTCTCGCGCAGGCCGTCCGGTCCGATCGCCCCGACGCCCAACACCCCGGGGTACGCCGCCGGGTAGGGCGTCGGGTTGTTGCGGTCGAAGAAGTTCCCGGCCGCGGCGACCACCACGACGTCGTGGGACACCGCGTGCGCGATCGCCGCGCGCACCGGCGGCTCGTCCCGGGTCAGCACGAAGGACAGATTCAGGACGTCCACCCGCTGCCGGACCGCCCACCGGATCGCCTCGGCCAGCACGGCAGGGTCGACCGTGTCGCCCCGCGAGTCCTCGCCGATCCGCTCGCTGACCCGGACCGGCAGGATCCGGGCGCCGGGTGCCAGGCCGCGGAACGCCACCCCGCGGGGCGGCGGCGCCGCGGCGATGAGACTGGCCACTCCGGTGCCGTGGCCCAGACAGTCCAGTGTGCCCGAATTGCCCCGGGCGATGAAGTCCATCCCGCGCAGCACCCGACCGGCCAGCTGGGGGTGCCGGGTGTCCACTCCGGAGTCCAGGACGCCGACCAGCACGCCGGTGCCGTCGGCGAGCGGCGCCAGCCGGTCCGGGGCCAGCCGACGCTGCGCCCACGGCAGATCCGTGCGGGACTGGCCCGGCGCCGGCGGGGTGTCGCACACCGGCGCGCCCGCGCCCGCCGGTGCCGGCGGCGCGCCGCCGAGGCTGGTCAGGACACCGAGTGCGGCGGCTGCCACGGCGGCGCGTACGCGGCCGACCATCGACCATCTCCGGGGGCGTCGGATGCGGGGCACGCCGCATGGTATAGGCAGCTGCCCACAGCGCGGGAACCGATGCGCTACCAGGCATTGTGATCGGCGCCGCACCTTGTAGGTTGTACGCGTCGCGGGTGGTCGACCTGGGACGGACAACCGGATGGGTGGGCCGGGTATGGGAAGGCCAGGGATGGGAGGGGCGTGGCCGTGACCGGTTGGGATCCGGCCACCGAGGCCGAGAGCGCCATGCGCGACGCGCTGCGCGGCGGTGACCAGGAGCTCTACTTCCGCATCCTGGCCCGGGTCGACCTGCTGCTGCCGGTCTCCGGGGACGGCGGCGCGGGGCGCGGCGCCGTGGCGGGCTGGGGCACGTGGACGACCGCCGGGCGCACCCACGTGCTGGCCTTCACCTCAGTGGAGGCGCTGCGCGCCTGCCTGACCGATCACACGGGTTCGGCCCGCCGGGTCGCCTACCGCGAGCTGGCGGATGCCTGGCCCAACCTGCAGTGGTGGCTGGCGGTCAACCCGGGGCTGCCGATCGAGGGTTACCTGCCGGCCTGGTTCGTCTCCCAGCTGGCCCGCGGCGACGTGCGCCTGCCGGGCCGCACAATCGGCGCCCGGGCCCGACTGGAACGGGTGGAGACCGCTGCCCGGGCCCGGGGGGAGCTGGGCGGCCGCGACGCGCCGCCGGCCCGGCCGGCTCTCGGCGGCGCGCTGCCCGGCCCCGCGCGGAGCTCGGCTGCGGAGCCGGCCGGGTCCGGCGCCGGTGGGTCACAGCGCGACGACGCCACCCCGGCGGCGGACTCCGCCGCGGCCGACCGCGGTGCGCCGCAGTTCGCGGGGTTCGACCGGGAGGCGCCCGAGCAGGGCGGACCCGGATCAGGGGCGCGGGAGCCCGACCCGGCCGGTGGTGTGCGCCAGTTCGGCGGCTGGTCGCGCGGCGACTCGGGTCCCGCCCGCGCGGGCCGTACCCCGCCGATCGGCGTGCCGCGGCCCGGCGCGCCGCCGGGGTTCGGCGTCCCGGCGTCCATGGCCACCTCGCCCGACAGCGCCCGGCCCGACGATGCCCGGCCGGACGATGCCCGGTCCGGCGGTGCCCGGCCGGACGATGCCCGGCCGGACGATGCCCGGCCCGACGATGCCTGGTCCGGCGGTGCGAGCCGCTCCGGCGACGACACCGCATCCAGCCCCGCCTGGCGCCACGATGCCCGGTCGGACGACGGCGCCTGGTCCGGCCCCACGACGGTGCTCGGGACCACCAGCGGTGCCGGCTGGCCGGGTCGCCGGTCGAGCCCAGCTCCCGGGGCCGGCGGCGCCGACCGGGCGACGGATCGACAGACCGGGGGATCGGGCGGGGAGGCGCGACCCGGCGGCCCCGAGGACACCCAGGTGCTGCCGGTGCGCCGGCCCGCCGCCCGGCCCGTCGCCGGGCCTGCCCGACC
>DATMJT010000312.1:0-43260 GCA_035553735.1 Pilimelia sp. | reverse complement strand
GTGTCAGGGGCGGCGGCCGTGGTCACCCCTGACACTCTGCCGTACGGGTACGACGCTGTCGCCCGGCTTTTCCGCCCCCACGCACCCCCGGGCACGGTGATATACAGAACACATCCGCACCTGGTGGGAGGAGGTGAGCGCACGGTGGCCATGCCGCTACCGCAGCCCGACCAGACGCCGACGCCGGCCGAGACGGCGTTCGAGCCCCTGGCCGACCTGGCCGGACTCTGGACGGAGGAGCTCGCGGAGCGCTTCCTGCCCATCCCGGGGGTGCCCGCAGCCCGGTACGAGTGCATCGACGGGAGACTGGTGATGACGCCGGCCGAGGTCGGAGCCAACAGCTACGGAGAAGCCAAGCTCATCCGATTGCTCGGCCCGGCGGTCGAGGCCGCGGGTCTGTATCTCTACGGGGCGGTCAACCTGTCGCTCGCGCCGCGACGGTGGATCCAGCCCGACGTGACGGTGCTGCACACGCTGCCGCGCACGGAGGCGGAGGACCGCTGGATCCCCGCCGCCCTGTGCACGATGGTGGTGGAGTTCGTGTCGCCGGGCAGCCGGCAACAGGACTTCGTCGACAAGCCGCGCCGCTGCGCGGAGGCCGGGGTGCCGTACTTCATGCGCGTGGAGCTGGTGCGCCGGCTCGGTCACGCATCCGTGGCGCTGCACCGGCCCGAGGACGGGGCCTACCAGCCGGTGGCGTCGGCCGTGTCCGGGCAGCGGCTACGCGCCGCGGAACCCTTCGAGATCGACTTCGACCCCCGTGAGCTGCTCCCCTGACGGCGATGCGGGAGCGCGGCGCCGGCCGATCCAGTCCACTCCGACGACCAGCAGCATGGCGCGCTCGGGTGCCGCAGGGCTGAGCCGACGGCTGGCCCGGCCGACGGGCACACCGCCCGCCCCGGTCCGGAGCGCGGCGCGCGGCGCGTCCCCTGGCGTATGGTCTGCACCGTGGGACAGATCGATGACCTCGCCAATCGGTACGTCACCGACTGGGCGGCGCTGCACCCGGTCGGCGCCACGTCCGTCGGCGTCGCCGGCTACGACGACCGGCTCGACGACTACTCCCCGGACGGGTTCGCGGCCAAGGCCGACCTGACTCGGCGCACCCTCGCCGCGCTGACCCCGCTGGAGCCTGGATCCGAGTCCGAGCGGGTGGCGCGCGAGGCCATGGTGGAGCGGCTGAGCCTCCAGCTCGCCCGCCACGAGGCCGGCGAGTACCTCAGCGAGATCAACGTGATCGACAGCCCGCTGCACGCGGCGCGGCAGGTGTTCGACATGATGCCCACCGACGGCGAGGAGGCGGTGGCGAACATCGCCGCCCGGCTGGTCGCCTTCCCCGCCGCACTGCGCGGCTACCGCCAGTCGCTGCTGGCCGCCGCCGACGCCGGACGTGTCGCCGCCCGCCAGCAGATGGCCGCCGTGGCCGAGCAGTGCGCGACCTGGACCGACCCGGCCGGCGACGACTTCTTCCACCGCCTGGCCGCCAGGCTGACCGCGACCGGCGCCCTGCGCGCGGAGCTGGAGCGCGGGGCCGCCGCCGCCACCGCGGCCACCGCGGAGTTCGGCCAGTTCCTGCGCGCCGAGCTGGCGCCGCGGGGCCGGGCGACCCAGGCGGCCGGGCGGCAGCGGTACGAACTGGCCTCCCGCTACTTCCTCGGCGCCCGGATCGACCTGGACGAGACGTACGCCTGGGCGTTCGACGAGCTGGCCCGGCTGCAGCAGGAGATGCGCGAGGTCGCCGCGCGCATCGCCGGCGCCGGCGCCGGCGCCGACGAGGCGGTGGAGGTGCTCGACGCCGACCCGGCCCGGCGGATCGAGGGCAAGGAGGCGTTCCGGGACTGGATGCAGTCCCTGGCCGACAAGGCGATCGCCGACCTGAACGGCGTCCACTTCGACATTCCCGAACAGATCCGCCGGATCGAGTGCATGCTGGCGCCGACCAGCGACGGCGGGATCTACTACACGGGCCCGAGCGAGGACTTCGCGCGGCCGGGTCGCATGTGGTGGGCCGTGCCGCAGGGCATCACCGAGTTCTCCACCTGGCGCGAGGTCACCACGGTGTACCACGAGGGCGTGCCGGGCCACCACCTGCAGATCGGCCAGACCCAGGTGCGCACCGAGCTGCTGAACCGCTGGCAGCGGCTGCTGGGCTGGTGCTCGGGGCACGGCGAGGGTTGGGCGCTGTACGCCGAGCGGCTCATGGACGAGCTGGGCTACCTGTCGGACCCCGGCGACCGGCTGGGCATGCTGGACGGCCAGGCCATGCGTGCCGCGCGGGTGATCGTGGACATCGGCATGCACCTGGAGCTGGAGATCCCCCGGGACAACCCGTTCGGGTTCCACCCCGGGCAGCGCTGGACGCCGGAGCTGGGCTGGGAATTCATGCGGGCCCACTGCCGGATCCCGGACGAGATCCTGCGCTTCGAACTCAACCGCTACCTGGGCTGGCCGGGGCAGGCGCCGGCGTACAAGGTCGGCGAGCGGATCTGGCTGCGGGCCCGGGAGGACGCGCGGGCGCGCAAGGGCGCGGGTTTCGACCTGCGCGAATTCCACCAGCAGGCGCTCAACCTGGGCTCGCTCGGCCTCGACCCGCTGCGGGCCGCGCTGGCCCGGCTCTGACCTGACCCGTCAGCGACGGCGCAGCACCGCGACCCGGCCCGCCTCGCCAGACGCCCAGCAGGCCCACCGTCCGGCGCAGTCGACGGCGTCGAAGCTGCCGGTGTCGAAGCGGTGCCAGCGCCGGCCCCCGTCGTAGCTGACGTCCGACCCCGTCGGTCCGACCGCCACCACCGTGCGCCGGGTGCCGGGAAGCCATGCCGCCGCGGAGCGGTACTCGCCGGGCGGGTGCGGCGCCGCCACCCAGCCGCGCCCGCCGGTGCGGGTCACCGCGACGGCACCGGGCGCGCTCGCCGGTGTCGTGTAGTCCCCGCCCACGGCCACCCCGTGACGGCTGTCGCGGAACGCCAGCGAGTAGATGCCCGCGGTGGGCCCGCTGGGCACCGGGCTGTCGACCACCGACCACGTCCGGCCGCGGTCGGTGGTGCGGAACACCCGGGCGGTCGCGCCGCCCCCGGTGGCGAACCACGCCGCCCGCCGGTGGTGCGGGGCGGTCACCAGGCAGGTGCCGCTGGCCGCGAAGGCGAACTCGCCGGCCAGCGCGGGCGGCATGCCGGTGTTCGGCAGCACCCGCCAGCTAAGGCCACCGTCGGCCGTGGACAGCACCCGGAACGCGCCGTCCACCGGGTCCGACAGCGCGATGCCGTGCCGGTCGTCGAAGAACGCCAGGCAGTCGTAGAACGCCCGGGGGTCGTCGTTGCGGAAGGTCTCCCGCCAGGTGCGGCCGCCATCGGCCGTGCGGTAGATCCTGGACTGCTCGCCCTCGCCAATGGACAGCGTCACCGCCCGACGGGCGTCGAACGCCTCGATGTCGCGCAACTGCAGGTCGGCGGCGCCCGCCGGGCCGACCTGCCGCCAGGTCGCGCCGCCGTCCACGGTACGCAGTACCGTGCCGCCGCTGCCGCTGGCCCAGGCCACGCGGGCGCTGACGGCCGACAGCCCGCGCAGCCGGGCGGTGACCCCGGTTTCGGACAACCGCCAGGCGGGCCGGCGGTGGGCGGGCGCGGGGCGGTCCGGGCGCTCGTGCGCCGCCGCGGCGAACGCAGGGCGGGCCGGGCGCTCGTGCGCCGACGCGGCGAACGCGGAACGCGGGTGCGCGCCCCCGGTGTGGGAGGGCCGACCGGGCCCGGCAGCGGCGGGCGTCGCCCCCGCCGCGAGGAGCGACACGGCCAGTACGGGGATCCACCGCAGCCTCATGGGCGGCAACCTACCGAGGAACCCGACGCGCCGGGCGCCCGCCGCAGAACTGCCAAATCCCGCGTATCGGGACGGGAGCCTGAAGCCCGGCGCCGGTCCCGCAAACGGGGCAGGACGTCGGGTATCGGCCCGGGCGCCACCCGGTAAGGTAGATCACGGCGTGCCGGGAAGTCTGGTCGGCGACACTGTTCCGACCGACCGTCGACCCGACCCGGAAGTGGTGACTGATGCCCTCGTTTCTCCGCCGCTCAGCCAGGGGAGGCCCGATTCGCGGCCGTGACGAGGCATTCACCGCCGCGCTGGTGCAGTTCCTGCGCCGGGAGACCACCGGGGGCAAGCTGCTGCTGGCGGCCACCGCGGTCGCGTTGATCTGGGCCAACCTGCCGGGCGACACCTACGCGGCGGTGTGGGAGACCCGGCTGGAACTGGGCCCCGACTGGTTGCACCTGGACCTGCCGCTCTCCAGCTGGGTGGCCGACGGCCTGCTCGCCGTGTTCTTCTTCGTCGCCGGGCTGGAGATCAAGCGGGAGCTGACGGTCGGCGAGCTGACCGGCTGGCGGGCGGCGGCCCTACCGTTGCTGGCGGCGCTCGGCGGGATGGTGCTGCCGGCCGGCGTGGCGCTGCTGGCCTCCGGCGGGGCCGCCGCCGCGCACGGCGCCTGGGCCATTCCGGTGGCCACGGACATCGCGTTCGCGTTGGGCGTGCTCGCCCTGGTCGGCTCGGCCCTGCCGTCCGGCGTGCGGGTCTTGTTGCTGTCCACCGCGGTGATCGACGACCTCGGCGCCATCGCACTGATCGCCACGGTGTTCACCCAGGACCTCAGCCTGCTGTGGCTGGCCGGCGGCCTGGCCCTGTGCGCCGGGTTCGGATTCGCCATGCGGCGCGGGTGGACCGCCGTCTGGTTGCTGGTGCCGCTGGCCGTGGCGGCGTGGATCTGCATCCATGCCAGCGGCGTCCACGCCACGGTGGCCGGCATCGCACTCGGCCTGGCGGTGCCGGTGCGGGCCGGGCCGGGGCGGCCGACGCGTCTGGCCAGCAAGCTGGAGCACCGGCTGCACCCGGTGTCGGCCGGGCTGGTGGTGCCGCTGTTCGCCCTGGCCGCGGCCGGGATCCCGGTCGCGGCGGCCGGTGCGGCGCTGGGCGACCCGGTCGCGTACGGGGTGGCGGCCGGGCTGCTCGTCGGAAAGCCGCTGGGCATCATGGCCGGGGCCTGGCTGGCCGTCCGGCTGGGCGTGGGCCGGCTGCCCGCGGGGGTGCACTGGCCGGACGTGGTGCCGGTGGCGGTGCTCGCCGGCATTGGCTACACGGTGAGCCTGCTGATCGCCCGGCTGTCCTTCCCCGACGTGCAGGCGCAGGAGCGGGCCGCCACCGCCGTGCTGGTGGCGTCCGCGATCGCCTCGGTGCTGGCCGTGGTGCTGCTGCGGATCCGGGCCAGGGCCGCGGCCGTGCCGCCCGGCCCCACCGGACCGATCCCGGTGGAGCCCGCGCCGCTGCCCGCGACGCCCCCCGCCGGCGCGGCCGGCGAACCAACCACGACCGGCGGACCCGGCGCGGCCGGCGGACGGGCCACGACCGGCCCGGCGGCGGCCGCCGGGCCGGAGCCTTCGGACGCCGGGGCAGTACCGTCCGGCCCGGCCACGGCGGAGCCCGGCCCCGCGGACGGGGACCCGCCCCCGTCCGACCCCGGCGGGCCGCGCTCCGGTACGGCGTGAGCCGCGGGCGGCGCCACGAGGGCGCCCGCCCGCCGCATGCGCCGGACAGGGGCGTGGGGCGGGCGGTGCGTGACCGCCCGCCCCACGGGTGGAGCGCAGGATGCGGGGTGCGGCGCTACGCCGGCCGGGTGTAGCCGAGGGTGTAGGAGCCGGAGCCGCTGTAGGCGTGGACCCGGTAGCGGTAGTAGCCGGCGGTGCCGTTGTAGGTCAGGGTCTCGTTGGCGCCGGGGCTGGTGCCGCTGGCCACGTTGGCCCAGGCCGAGCCGTTCCACTTCTGCAGGTAGAGGTCGAAGTCGGCGCCGGTGGGGCCGGTCAGGCAGGCGGAGTGGGTGCCCGAGCCGGTGGTCTGGAAGTAGCTGTTGTTCGGCTGGATGGCCTGCCCGCCGGCGGACAGCGAGCCGGAGAACCGGTTCGCGTGGCTCGAGCAGCCCGTACCCGGCGGCGGGGTGCTGCCGGGCGGCGGCGGGGTGCCGCCGGTGCCCGTCATCAGGGTCAGGTTGTAGACCTGGAGGATCTCGTTCACCGGCTGGAAGTAGGTCGTGCCGCCGGTGCGGCAGTTGCCCGAGCCGCCGGAGGTGACGCCCTGGGCCTGGTTGCCCGCGACCAGCGAGCCGCCGGAGTCGCCGGGCTCCGCGCAGACGGTCGTGCGGATCAGCCCGCTCACCGTGCCCTCGGGGTAGGTCACCGACTGGTTGAACGCCTGGATGGTGCCGCAGCGCCAGCCGGTGGTGGAGCCGGACCGGCAGACCGTCGCGCCGACCGCCGCCTGGGTGGAGCCCGCCACGGTCACGGTGCCGCCGCTGTAGTTGTTGACCAACGGGCGCATCGTGTTGCCGGCGGACACCCGTACCCAGGCGTAGTCGTTGCCCGGGAAGCTGGAGCCGGCGAACGAGCCGCTCGGGTTCGAGGTGCTGGCCCCGGTGCGGCCGCAGTGGCCGGCGGTCACGAAGCCGCCGTTGGTGACGGAGAAGCCGACCGAACAGCGGCTGCCGGTGCCGATGTGGTACGCGTTGCCGCCGATCACGTCGATGAGCGGGCGCGGCGCCTCGGTGGACTCCTGGATCCGCACCGCGGCGGCGTCCACGCCGGCCGAGCGCACGAAGGCCCGTGCCGCGCCGACCCCGGACGCCCGGGACAGCACCACGACGGAGTTGCTGGTGGAGTCGACGTACCAGCCGGGGACGGTCTTGGGCGCCTTGGCGGCCGCCGCGTCGAGCCGGGCGACGGCGGCCTCCAGCTGCTCCTGGCTGCGGGCCACGACCTGCGGTTCGGCGCCGGCCGCGCGCACCTGCGCCGCCTGGGCGGGGTCGGTGACGCCGACCACCAGGGTGCCGTTGCGTACCCAGGCTCCGCCGTAGCGGGCACCGAGGCGCTTGCGCAGGGCCGCCTGGTCACGGGCGGCCCGGTCCTCCTGCGCCAGCCGGGCCAGCGCCTGCTCGGCGGTCAGGTTCAGATCGCGCTGGACGGCCTTGAGCAGACCGGCCGGCAGGTCGGCGGCCAGGCCGGCACCGGCCGCGGGAGCCGGCGCGGCGCGCTCCGGCTCGGCCAGGGCGGGTGCGGTGACCGCGGCGGCGAGGCCGAGGGCGGTGGCCGCCACGCAGGCGGCCAGGGCGTGCTTTCGCTGCATTCCGTGTCTCCGTTTCCGGGGCGAGCCCGGACACCGGCGGCACGCCGCGGCTGGCGCGCCGGCCACCGTTGGCCGGGTCACTCCGCAAGGGGGGTTGGGTGACAGGGGTACCGTGACGCTAGTCACACGGTGCCGGAAGGGCAACCCATCGACTTCCTCCTATCACCGGGATGTCCCTCGTCGGCCCGACCTGACCGGATTGGGTGCCCGGCGGGGTGTGTGCCGTCCGCCATCCGACGCGGGAGGCGCGCCGACCTGGCAGCGGAGCGGTCCGCGACCGCGACCCTAGACTCGCCGTCATGGTGGCGGGCATCCGGCTGGGCGTCGACCTCGGGACGTCGAACACCGTCGCCGTGCTGCGCTGGCCCGACGGCCGGTCCCGCCCGCTGCTGTTCGACGGGTCCCCGCAGCTGCCGTCGGCCGTCTACGCCGATCCGAGCGGGGCGGTGCTGGTCGGCCGGGACGCTGTGCACCACGCCCGGGTGCATCCCGACCGGTTCGAACGCAACCCCAAGCGCCGCATCGACGACGGCACCGTGCTGCTCGGCGAGGCGGAGCTGGCGGTCGTGGACCTGCTCGCCGCCGTGCTGCGCCAGGTGCACACCGAGGCCGTGCGGGTGGGCGGCCGACCGCCCGCCGAGGTGGTGCTGACCCATCCGGTGGACTGGGGCACGCGGCGGCGGGCCACCCTGGCGCAGGCCGCGACGCGGGCCGGGCTGGCCGCCGTACGGCTGGTCCCGGAGCCGGTGGCCGCGGCCGGATACTTCATGACGGTGCTGCGGCACCAGCTTCCGGTCGGCGGGCACCTGGTGGTGTACGACTTCGGCGCGGGCACGTTCGACGCGACCGTCGTGCGGCGTACCGCGACGAGCATGGAGGTGCTGGCCGCCGACGGGGTGGCGGACGCCGGCGGCCTGGACATCGACGCGGCGGTCGTGGACTACCTGGGTGAGGTGCTGGCCGAGCGGGACGAGGCCGGTTGGCAGCGCCTGATCAGTCCGGCCAGCAGCGCCGACCGGCGGCTGAGCCAGCAGTTCTGGGACGACGTGCGGGGCGCCAAGGAGATGCTGTCCCGCGCCCCGTCCGCCATCGTCCACGTGCCGGTGCTCGACACCGACGCGCCGGTGGGCCGCGAGCAGCTGGAGCGGTTCGCCCGGCCGGTCCTGGACCGCACCGTGCTGGCGACCCAGGCTGCGATCCGGGCGGCCGCCGTCGCACCGAGCGAGATCTCCGGGGTCTTCCTGGTCGGCGGGTCCAGCCGCATCCCGCTGGTGGCCACGCTGCTGCACCGCAGCCTACAGATCGCGCCGACCACGCTGGAGCAGCCGGAGATGGTGGTGGCGGAGGGCAGCCTGTGCGTGCCCGGAGCACCGGTCGCTGCACCGCCCGGGCCGGTCGCCCCGGTTCCGCACCGGCCGCCGCCGGGCCCCGGCGCCGCACATCGGCCGCCGCCCGCACCGGCCGGCGGCCACCGGCCGGTGCCGCCCGGCCCCCCGCACGCCGGACCGGCCGCGCCCGGCGGGCCGCACCGGTTGCCACCTGCCGCCGGCAACGGTCGTCCGGGGCCGGGGCTGCCGCCGGGCGGGCCGCGTCCGGGCGTGCCCGCCGGGCAACCGCAGGGCTCGCCCACCGGGCGGCCTGCCGCCGGGCCCTCCGGACACCCTGGTCCGTCCGGGCAACCGCAGGGCCCGCCCACCGGGCGGCCTGCCGCCGGGCCGTCCGGGTCCCCGGGTCCGTCCGCCGGGCGCCCGCCCGGGGCCCAGCCAGCGGGCCGGGCCGCCGGAGCACCGCCCGCGCCGCCCCCGGGCCCCGCGCCGGGCCGTCCGGCGGGCCATCGACCTGCTCCGGGCCCGGCCGGGCCGTACCCGGCAGCCTCCGGCGGGGCCGCCGGACCGCCGGCGGGTCACGGCGCGACGGTGGGACGGGCCCCGGTGCCCGCCGGTGGGCTGGCGGGCGGCGAGGCCCGCCCCGTGAGCCCGGCGCCGCCGGTCAGCGGCGCGCCCGGCGGTGGGCATCCCATCAGCGGCCCGCCGGGCGGCCCGCCGGCGATGGGGGCGCCCCGCCCGCCCGCCGGAGGTGCCGGCCCGGCGGGCGGGCGCCCGCCGGCCGCTCCCGCCGGACCGCGCCCGATCCTGCTCACCCTGCCCGCCGCCACCGGACACACCCTGGACGCCGGTCCGCCCGGTGGGGGTCTGCCCACGGCCGGCGGCCAGCTGCTGGTGTTCCGCAGGCCCGAGCCGCTGCTGGCCCACCTACGGGCCCAACCGGGCGGCGGCGCCCTCTCCCGGCTGCGCCCGGACCAGCTCGGGCCGGGGGCCGCGGTCCGCTACGACTACCTGCGGCTGGGCCGCATCCTGGCCGCGGCGTGCCCGCCGGAGTCGATCCCGCTGCACCGGGCGGCCGGTGGGCAGTTCGTGCCGGTCTCCCCCGACCCGGCCGGCGCCGCCGCGCCGGCCGACCTCGCCCGGCACGTGGACTTCGCGCGGCTGGTGTTCACCCGCCTGGGCCGGCGCAGCCCGCTGCTGGAGCCCGGCCGGGTGCAGCGCGCCACCGCGCCGGTGCTGGCGGTGGCCGGGCCGGCGGGCCGCCTCGACGCCCGGGTGCTCGGCGCGCTCCCGCCCGCCGACCGGTTCCGCGCCGCGTCGTGGTGGTGGCAGCTCGTCGACGAGTTCACCCTGTCGGTGGCCTGGCGCTAGCCGAGCCCGGCGCCGGCCGAGCCTGGCACGCGCCGAGCCTGGCACGCGCCGAGCCTGGCACGCGCGGTGCCGGCCACCGCTCGTCCCGCGCGGTCCGCCGGGCCGTGGTCCACGACCGTCCCATGCGGACCCGACCACCGCACGGCCGAAGCGGTGTACGCCACACCGCCGGCCCGGGACACCGCGGTGCCCGCCGCCCACGCTGCGACGTCCCCTCCGGACGGTGGGCCCTCACCGCGGACCGGCCGGCTACGCGGGCCGATCATCCGAGTCCCGCCGGTACGGCCGCCGTGGCACCGTTGCGGTGCTCGATGAACTGATCACGGGGAGCGTCGGCGGTGGCGACCGCCGCGCACAGACGCGCGCTCGATGCTGCGTCCACTGTCGACCTTCCCACCTCTGGGGAGGGCTAGATCTTGCCATCGTCTCGTCGAACCGCACTCGCTCTGGCGACCGTCACCGCCGTGGTGACCGGTGGCCTCGGCGCGGCCGTCGCCTCGCCCGCGGCCGCCGCCCCGGACCGCCAACCCGCCCGGACCACGCCGGCACCGCTGGCACCGGCCGGGCCCGAGACCGTCGCGGACCGGTACATCGTCGTGCTGCGCACGGAGACCACGTACGCCGACCGCGGCCCATCGGTGCAGGGCCTCGCGCAGCGCCACGGCGGCCTGGTGCGCCAACGCTACTCCCGCGTCCTCAACGGATTCGCCGCCACCCTGCCGGCCGCGGCACTGGCCGCCGTGCGGTCGGACCCGGCCGTCGCCTACGTGCAGCGTGACTCGATCATCCGGGGTGGCGGTGCCGCGCCGGCCGCGACGGCCGCGACCACGGTGCAGCCCAACCCGCCGTCGTGGGGCTTGGACCGCATCGACCAGCGGAACCGTCCGCTCAACAACAGCTACGGCTACGACTCGACCGGTGCCGGCGTCACCGCCTACATCTTCGACTCCGGGATCCGCGCGACGCACACCGACTTCGGCGGCCGGGCGCAGGGCGTCTACGACGCCGTCGGGGACGGCAACGGCACCAACGACTGCCACGGGCACGGCACGCACGTGGCCGGCACGGTCGGCGGAGCGGCGTACGGGGTGGCGAAGGGGGTCGCCCTGCGGGCCATCCGGGTGCTCCAGTGCGACAACAGCGGCTGGGAGTCGCACCTGATCGCGGGCATGGAGTGGCTGGTCGGCAACCACCCGCCCCGCTCGGTGGCGAACTTCAGCCTCCAGGGCTACGGCACCGCGACCGGTACGGCCACCGAGGCACTGATCGACAGCGGCGTGCAGACGGTGTTCATCGCGGGCAACTTCAGCTCCGACGCCTGCGCCAACAACCCGCGCTCGGCCCGCGGCATCACGGTCGCCGCCACCGACGACACCGACACCCGGGCGTCGTTCTCCAACTTCGGCACCTGCGTGGACATCTTCGCGCCGGGGGTCAACATCACCTCGGCCGGCATCGCGTCGGACACCGCCGTCGCGGCGGGCTGGTCGGGCACCTCGATGGCGGCGCCGCACGTGACCGGCTGGGTGGCCCGGCACCTGGAGAAGGTGCCGACCGCCACCCTGGCCAACTCGAAGGCCGCGCTGCTCGCCGTCGCCACCACCGGCGTGGTCGTGAACCCGGGCACCGGCTCGCCGAACCGGCTGCTGTACGCCGACCCGGGCACGGGCTCGACGCCGGTGACGGTGTACTCGGACACCTTCGAGACTGCGACGGGCTGGACCGTGAACCCGAACGGGACGGACACCGCCGCGGCGGCCGGACGGTGGGAGCGGGGCGACCCGGAGGACACCAACCACGGCGGACCCAAGCAGCTGGGCACCACCGTGAGCGGCACCAACGACCTGGTCACCGGCCGGCTGGCCGGTGCCAACCCGGGTGACTACGACGTCGACGCCGGCGTGACGAGCATCCGCTCGCCCGCCATCACGCTGCCCGCGTCGGGCACCCTGACGCTGTCCCTGTCCTGGTACTTCGCGCACGCCAACAACTCGTCCTCGGCGGACTACTTCCGGGTGAGCATCGTGCACAGCGGCGGCACCACCCAGGTGCTCAACCAGGTCGGCGCCGCCACCAACCGCAACGCGGTGTGGGGCAGCAGCAGCATCAACCTCACCGGGTACGCGGGCCAGTCCGTCCGCATCCTGGTGCAGGCGGCCGACGGCAGCACCGCCAGCCTGGTGGAGGCAGCCGTGGACGACGTGAAGATCACCAAGTCCTGACCACCTCGGGCGGCCGCGGGCCGGCGCGTGCGACGATCAGCACGGACGCCGGGCCGCGGCCGCCCGCGCGTCCGGCCGGGTGGTGGTGGCGACGGGAGGGGCCCGCGACGTGACGGCGCTGGTCGAGGAGTTCGCGGCGGCACGCCAGAACCCGGCCCTGGCGGTGCTGGAGGGCTTCCACGCGGTCAAGCACGCGCTGCGGTTCGGCGCGCGGCCCCGCCGGCTGGTGGCCGTCGACCCCGGGGCGTTGGAGCAACTGGCCGCCACGCTCGCCCCGGACCTGTGCGGGGCGTTCCGCCGGCTCGCCGAGCCGGTCCCCGTTGACGTGTTCCGCCAGCTGGCGCGGGCGGCGCCGCACACCGGGACGATGGCCATCGCGGACCGGCCGGTCCGCGATCCGGCCGCGATCCTGGCCGACCCCGCGGCGCGACCGGTGGTGTTCCTGGAAGACCCGCGCCACCTGGGCAACGTCGGCGCGGTGATCAGGGTGGCGGCCGCCGCCGGCGCCGCCGGTGTACTGACCAGTGGCCGGTGCGACCCCTGGGATCCGGCCGCGCTGCGGGGCTCCGCGGGCCTGCACTTCGCCGTCCCCGTGGCGCACCTCGCCCACCCGCCGGCCGGCACGCGCAGCCGCACCGGGCCTCGGGGCGCCGACGCCGGGCCGCGGCTCGCCGACCCCGCACCGCAGGCCGCCGACCCCGCACCGCAGGCCGCCGACCCCGGGTCGCGCCGGCCGCTGGTGGCGCTCGACCCGGCCGGCGAGCGGATCGCGCCGGACGCGCTGCCGCGCCGGGCGGTGCTCGCCTTCGGCACCGAACGGCACGGACTGAGCGCGCAGCTGCGGGCGGGCGCCGACCTCACCGTCCGCATCCCCATGCGTCCGGGGGTGTCCAGCCTCAACCTGGCCACCTCGGTGGCGATCCTGCTCTACTGCTGGACCGGCCCCGACGACCTGCCGGCCGGCTGACCGCGGCGGGCGCCGGGCCGCCGACGCCCCGGAATTCCGGTGGCGCCCGGCGGGCGGGGTGGCAGCATGGCGGGATGTCGTACGAGATCCGCGCGCTGACCCCCGACGACAGTGCCGCCGCATGGGAGCTGGGTGCGACGGCCTTCGGCTACCGCGAGACGCCGCGCCCGGCGCAGTGGAACGCCACCGGGCCGGGGCGCCGCTGCTGGGGCGCCTTCGACGCGGCCGGGCGGCTGCTGGCCAAGGCGGTGGACCGGGAGCAGGGCCAGTGGTTCGGCGGCCGGGTCGTGCCCACCGCCGGGGTGGCGGGGGTCGCGGTGGCCCCGGAACTGCGCGGCACGGGCCTGGGCCGGCGGCTGCTGACCCGGCTGCTCGCCGAGGCGCGGGCGCGCGGAGCGGCGCTCAGCAGTCTCTTTCCGACCACGCCCTTCCCCTATCGGCGCCTCGGCTGGACCGAGGTCGGGACGCTGACCGGCACGGCGCTGCCCACCGCCTCGCTGGCCCGGGTCCGCCCCGTCGGGGGCGTCCGGCTGCGGCCGGCGGCCGTGGAGGACGTGCCGGCCCTGCGCGCGGCGTACCGGGCGGTGGCCCGGACCGGCACCGGCATGATGGAGCGGTCCGGCCCGCTGTTCGACACGCCGGCCCAGGAGTTTTTGGACGAGTACCACGGCGTCACCGTGGCCGAGGACGACGCCGGCGCCGTGGTCGGCTTCGCCGCCTGGCAGCGCGGTCCCGGGTACGACGCCGGTGGCCGGGTGACCGTGGACGACCTGGTCACGTTGACGCCGGCGGCCGTCGAGGCGCTGCTGTGGATGCTCGGCAGCTGGGCGAGCGTGGCGCCCACCGTGGTGCTCCAACTGCCCGACCCCGACCCGGTCCTGGTCACGGCCTCCACGGTGGACGCCCGGGTGGAGACCCGCCAGCCGTGGATGCTGCGGGCGGTCGACGCCGCCGCCGCGGTGGCCGCCCGCGGCTGGCCCCGGCACCTGCACGGCCGCGTGGGCCTGCACCTGGAGGACGAGCAGTGCCCGTGGAACGCCGGTCCGCACCAGTTCGTGCTCTCCGGCGGGCAGGGCCGACTGGAGCCGGGCGGACCGGCCGCGGTGCGCCTGTCGGCGCGCGGGTTCGCCAGTTGGTACGCCGGCGCCGCGTCCCCGGCGCTGCTGCGGCGGGCGGGCCTGCTGAGCGGCGGCGACGAGGAGGCCGACGACTTCCTCCAGGCGGCGACGGCCGGTCCGCCCCCGGCCCTGCTCGACTACTTCTGAGGCGGCGCGGCCCGCGCCGGGGTCGGCGGAGCGGCGCCGGGCCGCGGGCGGTCCGGTCGCGGTCAGCGGCCGCGCCAGTCGAGACAGACGACGGCGGCGTCGTCGGTGAGCGGCTCGCTGCGCCGGAACACCGCGTGGTCGGCCAGAACGGCGCGCACCGCCTCGGTCGGCGGCAGCAGCCGGGTGGCCGTGATCGTCCGGTGCAGCCGGCCCTGCTCGCTGTAGCGGTCGGTGCCGTGGCGGGCGTCGTGCACGCCGTCGCTGAGCACCACCAACCGGTCACCGGGCACCAGGGCGAGCTGCTGCTCCACGTACACGGTGGATTCGAACATGCCCAACGGAAGCTGCGCCTCCAGCGGCACCCGGCGCACCTCACCGCCGCGCAGGAGCAGCAGCATCGGTGAGCCGGCGTCCACCAGGGCCACCTTGGCGGTGGCCAGGTCCACCCGCAGCAGCAGCGTCGAGACGTGCTGCCGACCCCGGTGGTGGGCGTAGACCGCCTGGTCCGCCAGGCACGCCTGGTCGGCCAGGGACCCGCCGGTGAGCCGGGCGTTGCGCATCGCCGTCACCGCCAGCGCCGTCAGCAGCGCCGCCTCCACGCCGTCGCCATGGCCGTCGGTCACGGTGACGGTGAGCTGGTCCGCGTCACTGCTCCAGTCGAAGTTGTCCCCCTTGACCGAGTACGCCGGCTCCAGCTGTCCGGCCAGCTCGAACTCGGGGCGCTGCACGGCGCGGCCGGGCAGCAGGTCCCACTGGAGTTCGGCGGCCAGGGTCAGCCGCTTGCTCCGGCGGGCCAGCCGGTAGCGGTCGGTGGCCCGGTCCGCGGCGCGCAGGTCGTGCGCGAGCGCCACGGCCAGGTCGACGAGCTCGACCTCGGTCGCGGTGTCGGGCGCACCGTCCAGATCGGGCGCACCTTCCAGATCGGGCGCGCCGTCCGGGTGGGGCGCGCCGTCCGGATCTGGTGCGCCGCCCGGGTGGGGCGCGCCGTCCGGCTCCGTTGGCGCGTGCGGGTTCGGCACGGCGTCCGCCTCGGCCGCGCCCCGGTCCCACCGGAGTACGAGGACGCCCAGCCGGTCTCCCCGGGCGGTGACCGGGACGACCAGCCGCCGCCCGCGGGCGGCCTCGTCCGCCACCACCTGCTGGTCGATGAACGCCCGTCCCTCCAGCGTGCCGGTGATCGGAACGGCCGGGTCCGGCCGCAGCACCGGTTGCAGCCGGGTCAGGCAGTAGTCAACGAGCAGCAGTTCGCAACCCGTCACCCCGTACTCGGCGCGTAGGGCGGTGGCCAGCGCCTCGACGACGCCGTACGCCGGGGCGGCGAACATGGCGCGCAGGGCGCGAGCGTAGCGGCTGACCGATGTCACCGGCTATCTCCTCGTCGTACAGTTTCAGCCGGCGGGCGGTGGCCCGCCGGACCATAATGGGGCCCACGTGGCGACCACCCCGGGGGTCCGCCCGTCGACCGTCCGCGGCGGCCGCAGAGGGGAGGCGACACTGTCCGGCATGGGGAACGTCGATCCGGCGATGATCGTGGCGGTGGACAGTGCGAGCCAGGCGCTGGTCAACGCTTTCGGCCGTGCCGAGGAGGCCGTCCTCAGCCGGGTGTCCGTCTCCCAGCTCCGGGCGCTGCGCATCATCGACCGACACGGAAAGATCAACCTGAGTCAGCTCGCCGAGGAGCTCGGGGCCATTCCGTCGTCGGCGAGCCGGCTGTGCGACCGCCTGGTGGCGGCGGGTCTGCTGCACCGGCGCACCAACGCCGCGGACCGCCGGGAGGTGGAACTGACCACCACCATGGAGGGCGAGCGCCTGATCCAGCAGTTGCGCGAGCGTCGGCACCGCGAGCTGTGCCGGGTCTTCGCCGCGATGAGTGCGGAAGGGCGCCGCGCCCTGCTGATCGGCCTCCAGGAGTTCAGTCGCAGAGCCGGCGACACCGACACCGCCAACCACGAGGTTGCCTGACCCGCCCTCCTGCACGTCGACCCGCCGCCCATCGCACTGACCCGTCCGGGACTGCCGCCACGGATGGGCGAGCGAGACCCCACCGGAGGGTATTTGTCGCGCGGCAATGATATACGGTGCGGCGGCCTCCGTGGGAGCGGCAGGCGCGACCAACCCGGCGGCGAGATCAAGAGCGCGTTTCGGGGACACGGCACCCCCAAGATCGGAATACTGCTCAGGAGACGACAACCGCGCAAGGGGCATGTCGCCCAGGTGCACTGACTGGTTGATCAGAGACCGAGTGAGGAGTATCCGTGAACACAGCCCCCACGGACGTCGGCCGCGCCACCTCGGCCGGGCGCATCGTCCGCCTGCTGTCGGTGCTACTGATGGTGGCCGGCGGGATCATGGTGGTGGCCGGGGCCGCGACCTGGTTGGCCGTGCAGAGCGAGCTCGCGGACGAGCGGGTCACGGTGGCCGAGGACGCAGAGCGCTACGCCGGCGAACCGGTGGACGGCCCGCTGACGGCGTTCGAGCAGGCCGCGGTCATCGAGAAGCACGCGCTGGAGGCCAGCGGCGGCAAGACCTACGCCGAGCTGCCCCGGGAGGACCCTCGGCGGGCGACCGTCATGAACGGCTCGTTCCTGCGCGCCTCGCTGTTCACCTCGGTCGTCGCGTTCGGCGTGGCCGCCATGGCGGCGGGCCTGGGCATCCTGGTGATCCTGGTCGGCTACGCGCTGTTCCTCGTCGCCCGACAGCTGACCGGCACCGGGCTGGGCACCGCCCAGTAGCCGCCGCACGGGCCGGTCCGCCTGGGCCGCAACGCCGGACGGCCCGGGGGTGCGCCCCGGGCCGTCCCTACGCCGCGGCCCGCGAGCCGCCCGCCGCCGTCAGACCCGGAACCGGGAGACGATGCTGCTGAGCTCCGTGGACAGCTTGGCCACGCCGGCCGTGGTCCGGCTGCTGGAGTTCATGTGCTCGGTGGTGTCCCGGACGATGCCCGCGACCTCGCCGATGTTCACCGCGATCTCGGCGCTGCCGGAGGCCGCCCGCGCCACGTTGCGGTTCATCTCGTTGGTGGTGGCGCTCTGCTCCTCCACCGCGCTGGCGATGGTCACCTGGTAGTCGTTGATCCGGCCGATGATCTGACCGATCTGGGTGATCGCGTGCACGGCGCGCTCGGTGTCGCCCTGGATCGCCTCCACCCGGCGGGAGATGTCCTCGGTGGCCTTGGCCGTCTCCTGGGCCAGGTCCTTGACCTCGCCGGCGACCACCGCGAAGCCCTTGCCGGCGTCGCCGGCGCGGGCGGCCTCGATCGTCGCGTTCAGGGCCAGCAGGTTGGTCTGCTCGGCGATCGACGTGATCACCTTGACCACGGTGCTGATCTCGTTCGACGACTCGCCCAGCTTGGCCACGATGCCGGTGGTGTCGCTGGCCACGGTGACGGCCTGGCCGGCGACTTCGGCGCCCTCGTTGGCGCTGCGGGCGATCTCGCGGATCGAGGACTCCAGCTCACCGGAGCCCGCGGCCACCACCTGGACGCTGCGGGAGACCTCCTCGGCCGCGGTGGCCACCACGGTGACCTGCTCGTTGGCCCGCTCGGAGCTGCGCACGATGTCGTCGCTGGACCCCTTCAGCGAGGACGCGCTGGCGCGCAGCGCCTCGGCGCTGACGGCCAGGTCCGCGATCGCCTGACGCACGCTGGCGGCGGCCCGGTTCATGGCGTGCGCCATGACCCCGATCTCGTCCCGGCTGGTGACCTCCACCTGCTGGGTGAGGTCACCGTCGGCCACCGCGGCCAGGGCCCTGGTGACCCGGGCCAGCGGCCGGGTGATCCGGCGGGCCACCAGCACGGCGAGGAAGACCGCGATCAGCAGCGCGAGGCCCAGCGACAGCAGCACCGTGAGGACCGCGTTGTCGTACGCCTTCCGGGCGTCCGAGGCCACGGTGGCCGCGTTGCGGGCCTCGATCTCGATCATCTTCTTCACGCCGGCGTCCATGCCGCCGACGACCCCGGTGATGTCCATGCCCGCGGGCATCTGCGCGTCCGGCGGGATCGGCTCGCCCCACATGTCGGCGGACCGGGCTGCCCGGAAGGCCCGGGCCAGGCGGAGGTAGTCGGCCGCGGTGGCCTTGGCGTCCTCGCTCTGGGCGTGCGAGATGTACGTCTCGACCGCCTTCTCGTGCGCCTCGTCGGCCTTGATCAGCTCCCTCTGGGAGTCGGCGCGGGTGCCGGGCATGACGTTCCACAGGATCACCCAGTGATTGATCAGAGCCACGGAGCCCCGGATCTCGCTGAGGTCGGAGAGGCTCTGCACGTTCTTCTGGCTGAGGTGCTCCAGCTGGCTGTTCAGGTGGCCGAGCCGGTTGATCGCCACCCCGCCGACCAGGACCGCCGCCGCCGCCACCAGCGTCAACGCGTAGAGCACCTTGGCCTGTACCCCACGGCCGCGGGAAACCGCCGGACTCGCATCCATGCCTGCCACACTTTCGTCACGTACCGGTGGCCGCGGTAGCCGCGGCCGGGCAGGCGCCGGAGCGCACCTATCCCTGCGCGCCCTTCGGCGGCCGGAAGCCCGGGATGAGCACTTCGGCCCGGGAGCTGGACACCGGCCGCAGTCGGTGCGTTGTGGCCTCGGACACACCGGGGCTCAGGCGGATGCCGGCGGAGCCGGTCACCGGGTTGCGCGGTAGCCCGGGCGACCGCGGCCGGGCCGACGGGCGCCCGCAGGGGTCGCGCCGAGCCGGGCCACTCCCGAGCCGGGTGATTCCCGAGCCGGGTGATTCCCGAGCCGGGTGGTTGAGCCGGCCGGGCCGGGGCACTACATAGCCGGCGCCGGTCGCCGCGCGGTCGCGCGCCGGCCCACCGCACACCACGGCCGAAGAATCGGGAGCCGCCATGTCCGTCGACCAGCACCGCCAGCAGGACCCGCGCCAGCAGTACCGGCAGCCCGAGCAGCAGGACGGCGCGCAGCTGCCGTACCCGGGGCGGACGGAGGACATGCCCCAGCGCCCGGATCACGGCGAGGAGTCGTACCGCGGCTCGGGCCGGCTGACCGGCCGCCGAGCGGTGATCACCGGGGGCGACTCCGGCATCGGGCGGGCGGTCGCCATCGCGTTCGCCCGGGAGGGCGCCGACGTGCTGCTGTCCTACCTGCCCGAGGAGGAGGACGACGGCCGGGAGACCGCCCGCTGGGTGACGGAGGCCGGGCGGCGCGCGGTGCAGGTGCCCGGTGACATCACCAGCGAGGAGCAGTGCCGGGAGCTGATCTCGCGCGCGGTGGCCGAGCTGGGCGGCATCGACATCCTGGTCAACAACGCGGCCTACCAGATGTCCCAGTCCGGCGGACTGGCCGACATCACCAGCGAGCAGTTCGACCGGGTCTTCAAGACCAACGTGTACGCCACCTTCTGGCTATGCCGCGCCGCGCTGCCGCACCTGAAGCCCGGCTCGGTGATCATCAACAGCTCGTCGATCCAGGCGTACCAGCCCTCGCCGCAGCTGCTGGACTACGCGGCCACCAAGGCGGCGCTGGTCAACCTGACCAAGAGCCTCGCCGAGGACCTGGCCGAACGCGGCATCCGGGTCAACGCCGTGGCGCCCGGACCGATCTGGACGCCGCTGATCCCGGCCACCATGCCGGAGCAGAAGGTCGAGTCGTTCGGCGAGCAGACCCCCCTGGGCCGCGCCGGGCAGCCGGCGGAGGTGGCGCCCGCGTACGTCTTCTTCGCCTCGCAGGAGTCCAGCTACGTCACCGGCGAGGTGCTCGGCGTGACCGGCGGCCGCCCGCTGCCCTGAACCGGCGGCCCACACCGACACGGGTGAGGGGCGGGTACCGCGGTCGGTACCCGCCCCTCACTGGTTCCGTGCTGCGGCCGGCTCAGCCGGCCCGGGTTCAGCAGGCTCCGGCGTCAGCCCACACGGCCCACGACTGCGGCGCACCGGGTTCGGCGCCCGTGGAGTACCAGGTGGAGTTCCACAGCCGCCCGTTGTGCGACACCTTGGCGCCCGGGGAGTACGCCGTGGTGGCGCTCCAGGCCGGCACGCCGTTGCAGCCGCCCGGCGGGTCGTCGCCCTGGACCGTCACCGTGAAGGTGGCGGTCTTGGTGCCGGAGGTGCCGGACGCGGTGACCGTCAGCGGGTAGCTGCCCCGCGCCACCGTGGAGGCGACCTGCACCGACAGCGTCGCGGAGCCGCCCGAGGTGACCGACGAGGGGTCGATCGAGGCGGTCACGCCCGTGGGCGCGCCCGAGACGCTCAGGGTCAGCGCCTGCGCGTTGCCCGACGTGGTGGCCGTCGCCACCGACGCCGTCGCCGAGCCGCCCGGCTCCACCGTGGCCGAACCCGGCGACACCGACACCGAGAAGTCGTCCACCGGGTCGGTGTCCCGCGAGGTCACGGTCACCGAGTAGGTGGCGGTGTGGCTACCCGACGGCGCCGTACCCGTGATCGTGATCGCCTTGGCCCCGACCGTGGCGCTCGCCGACGCGGTCAGCGTCAGCGTGCTGGAGCCACCGGAGGTCACCGACGGCGGGTTGAAGCTCGCCGTCACGCCGGCCGGCAGGCCGGACGCGCTCAGGGTGACGGTCTGGGCGTTGCCCTGCGTGGTCCGGGTCGAGACCGTGGTGGTCACCGACTGTCCCTGCTGGACGCTGCCCGCGGTCGGGCTGACCGAGATCGAGAAGTTGTCCGACGGGGCGCTCTGGCACTGCGGCTCGCCCGACTGCGCCGGGAAGCTGATCGCGTTCCACGCGGCCTTGACCGTGTTGCACTCCGTGGAGGCCGCGCCGTACAGCTCGACCGCCGACTGCAGCGTGGCGACCCGGTAGCGGGCGTGGGTCCAGCCGGAGGTCTTCTTGTTCATCGCGCCCATGAAGATCTTGCCGGCCTTCTGGATGCCGATGCCGACCACCGTGGAGTTGTTGCACGTCGGGCTGCTCGGCTTGCCGCCGCCGGGGTTGGAGCCCTCGGCCAGCAGGTAGAACCAGTGGTTCAGCGGACCGGCCGCCTTGTGCACCTCCATGCCGGGCACGGCCGACGACCAGCAGTTCGGGTCGTTGTTCACCAGCGAGGGGTTGTACATGTTCCGGATCGGCCCCCGGCCGACCAGGTTGACCTCCTCGCCGACGGTGTAGTCCGGCGGGTCGTTCGGGTTGTTGATGTAGTGCTCGGCCAGGGCGCCGAAGATGTCGCCGGTGGCCTCGCCGAGGCCCGCCTCGCGGGCCGCGCCGCCGGTGTACTGGTCGATGGCGTGGCCGTACTCGTGCGCCACCACGTCGATCGGGGTGACCTGGCGCTGCCCGTCCTGCGACCTGCCGAAGTTGGTGTACGAGCCGTTCCAGAACGCGTTGACCTGGTTCAGTCCGACGCGCGCCGGCGGGCCGCCGCCGTTGCCGTTGTAGCCGCGGCGGTTCAGCCACTCACCGAGCATGTCCCAGGTCTTCTGGGCGGCGTAGAACGCGTCGACGCAGGCGGTGCGCAGGTCGGTGCCCGACCCGTTGCCCCAGGTGTCGGAGGTGTTGGTGTACGACTGGCCGTCCTGTCCGCCGCAGCGCAGGCCACTGCGGTTCGGGTCGGTCATCACGTAGTTGGACCCGGAGCGCGACGTGTCGAAGGTGACCCGGCCGAGGTAGTACCCGGTGCCGGTGGCGTGCTTGACGTCGTCGGAGGTGTCCAGCACCTTGCCGGTCAGCGCATCCACGAAGACGTGCAGGCGGCTGGGCACCAGGCCGGCGCCGTGGCCGTGGTCATGGTCGGCGTGGTCGTCCACCTTGGCGCCCTCGACCAGCGCCTCCCAGGCCAGCCGCGGGGTCTTGGTCAGCGCGTAGACCACCAGCTGCGGCTCCGCGGCGTGCTCGACGACCTTGAGCTGGGCCTTGGCGGTCGCCGTCGCCCGCGCCGCGGTGATCCGCGGGGTCACCGACCTCAGCGCCACCCGGCCGTACTCGGCGGCGGTGGTGTCGCGGATGTTGCCGGTGTCGTCCACCGTGACGACGGCGTCGCCGCCGACGACCGGCAGCCCGCGGTAGGTGCGGTGGTAGCGGACGTAGTTGAGCCCGCCGGCGCCGGGAACCACGGCCTGGCGGACGAAGCTGTCCTCGGGCCCCTTCGCCAGGGCGTCCAGGCCGCTGTCGGCGGCCCGGTCCGCCACGGTGGCGGCCAGCAGCTGGGGGTCGGCGGCCGCGGCCGCCGGTTGACTGTCCGGCACGGTCTTGGCTTCGGTCGTGCCGAAGCCGACCGCGAGTGCGGCACCCGTGGTCAGGGCCACGACGCCGAAGGACGCGAGTTTGCGTCTCACGAAGGCTCCTAGGGGTGGGTGGTGGTGATGGGGTGGAGCGGGTGGTGCCGATCGGGTTTACGACAGTTATCTGTTTAGATTCCTAACTGACGTTCAGTCAAGGGATTCGCATATGTAGATCTCTAGACGGTTTCCTCCGTCCGCCGCCCTTGGGCCGGTCCGCCGGCACCGCGACGACTGCACGACCCGCGCCGAGCGGGGGCCGGGCTGCCGGCCACCGCACCGCCTGAGCCACCCCCTGAGCCGCTCCGGCGACGCAGCACTATGGAGCTGGCACCGCGGCGAGAGCGAGGATCTGCGGCACCAGCCACGGCCCTCGGTCGCCACCAACACACGGACCCGCGGCGCGCCCGCGACGGTGCACGCGGCGGCGCCGGCGCCCTCGGGGAGGGCCACGCACGAGTTCGCCACACGGACGATCTCGGCGAGGTGCTGTCAGCCGACGAGGGGCGGCAACCTGCCGAAAGCCGACACCGGAAGCACTTCCTGTCAGGACGACAATATGGGTACGGTGCCCCTGTGTCCGACGGTTCGTGGGTCCCTCCGGCGGTGCTCTTGGCGGTGGATCTGGTCATCCTCACCCTCCGCGAGGGACAGTTGCAGGTGCTGCTCGTTGAGCGAGGCATCGAGCCGTACCGCGGTGCGATGGCACTTCCGGGCGGCTTTCTGAGCCACGCCGAGGAGGAGTTGCCGGCCGCGGCCCACCGGGAGCTGACCGAGGAGGCGGGTCTGACGGCAGAGCACCTACACCTCGAGGAACTGGGGGTGTACGGCGCCCCGAAGCGGGATCCGAGAGGCCGCGTGGTGTCCGTTGCCTACCTGGCGATCGCCCCCGGGCTTCCGGAACCCAGCGCCGGGACCGACGCCTCGAACGCGTGCTGGACGCCCACCGACCTGGTTCTGTCGGGAAGGGAACGACTGGCGTTCGACCACCGCCGGATCGTCGCCGACGGCGTGCACCGCGCACGGCGAAAGCTTGAGCACACCGCGCTGGCCACGGCGTTCTGCGGGCCGACCTTCACCATCTCCGACCTCCAGCACGTCTATGAAGCGGTCTGGGGTCTGCGCCTCGACCCGCGGAACTTCTACCGGAAGGTGCAGAGCGTCGACGGCTTCATCGTGCCGGCAGGTCCGACCAGGAAGAGCGACATCGGTCGGCCCGCGCGGCTGTTCCGTGCTGGCCCGCACCGGACGCTGCACCCGCCCATGACCCGACCCACCAGCCCGACAGACAGGGAGACGGCGGAACCATGAACACCGGCGTTGTCGTGATCCTTACGGCCCTGGATCTGGAGTACCAGGCCGTCCGGAAGCACCTGACCGACCTGCGGCTGCACCGGCACCCGGCCGGCACCCGCTTCGAGGTGGGCCGCGTGGGAGGGACCAGTGGCCAGGTGGCGCTCACCCTGGTGGGCAAGGGCAACCATCCCGCAGCGGTACTGGCCGAGCGGGCGATGGCGGAGTTCTCCCCCGCCGCTGCGCTCTTCGTCGGCGTAGCCGGAGGCCTGTGGCCCAACATCCGGCTGGGAGACGTCGTGGTGGCCAGCAAGATTTACGCGTACCACGGGGGCACCAGCGAGGACGACGGATTGAAGGCCCGACCGAAGGCATGGGAGATTGCCCACGAGGCCGACCAACTCGCACATCACGTAGCGCGGTCCGACGAGTGGAGTCGCGGGCTCCTCGCGGCCCCCGTTCCGAGGGTCCACTTCGGGCCCATCGCCGCCGGGGAGGTCGTACAGGACTCGGCCGTCTCCGACCAGGCGCGGTGGGTGCGCCAACACTACAACGACGCTGTGGCGATCGAGATGGAGGCTGCCGGCGTGGCCCAGGCCGGTCACCTCAACCGTGCCCTTCCCGTGATCGTCGTGCGCGGGATCAGCGACCGCGCCGACGGGAGCAAGGCGACCACCGACGGAGCGAACTGGCAGCCGCGAGCCGCAGCCCACGCCGCAGCCTTCGCAGTGGCCCTGGCGCAGGAACTGATCACCGAAAGCACGACGGGTGCCAACCGCCCGATCCGAGCGAACGGGAGTGAGCCAATGAGCATGACGAACCGGAACATCGCCACCGGAAACGCACGGGTCGGAGTGCAGGCTGGACAGATTCACGGCAATGTCGTCGTCAGCTCCGCCCCCAACGAGCCGGTCGACCTTGCAGTCGCCATCGCGGACCTGCGCGAGGATCTCAAGCGGGCTCGCGGTGACGGCCAAGTCGATGAGGAGACGTACGCGGCCGCGACTGCGGAGCTGGACGTGGCGCGGGAGTGCGTCCGAGAGGACACCCCACGAAGCAGGAGCACCCTGGTGGTGGCACTGAAGCGTCTGCGCGGCCTGTTGGCTGACGTGACGGAGCTGGCGGCGCGGCTGGCCACGATTATCGCGGTCGCCAAGGGGCTGGCGTGACGACGCCGACCGCGAGCAACATCGCACAAGGGGATGCCCGGGTCGGCGTCCAGGCACAGGACATCATCGGCGACGTCATCCAGGCGCAGGCGATCCACTTCGATGTTCACTATGAGCTGCCGCCGGATGCCTCCCCCGTCGACAAGTTCCGGATCGGCGTCAGGTATCTGGACGGCCGCATGCGGGAGCGGGCCCACGCGCTCATCGAGGAGGCCGCGGCGCAGGGCTACCGGACCAACGAGGTCCACTTCCATCGCTTGCTCGCCCTGCTGAGCGGACGGACGTTGCGACAGTTGGCGAGCGCAGATTTCGACCGACTCACCGCCATCTGTGCCGACATCTCTGCGCTTGATCGACCCGACGAGTGGGGCGGTGGCCTCCGAGTGGTTCTTCGCCTGCTCGGCTCCTTGGACACCGTCGAGACGGAACGAATCCTTAAGGAGGTCGACGCCCTGCCGCTCGACCAGCGCGACAAGATTTACGACCATCTCGGCGTGTTACTTGAGGGTCCCATGGTGGACCAGATGTGGCACCGCTCCGTCGAGCAGGCGCGAGCGGCCCGCGCGGAAGGGGGCAGAGAGGAACGGATCTGGAAGTTCTTCCATCCCACACCGGCGCGCCCACGGGTGCGTCCGGTCGCGTCGGCGTCGATCCCACTGCGCGAGTGGATACGCATGGTGATCGGCGCGCCGGTATTTGTGCTCGCGGCGGGCAATATCGGCGCATTGCTACTCCGCCGTGGCTCCTTACCCGGGATCGTCGGCTACGTCGCCTGCCTGGTCGGCCTGGCCGCCTTCGCGGTCGGCGGCGCGGACCGGCACTCTCGTCGGATGCGGCTGCGGGCCAAGGACGCAGAGTTGACCGTGCCGGTCCGTCAACGCGCCGAGGCGCCCGAAGGTGGCTTCGCCAGGGCGGTGGACCGGCTCTTCACCAAGTACTTCAGACGGTACGTACCAGCAGGGACGGAGCGCTCCTACTGGCTCGCCCAGACCGCCGGCATCCGCCGGCACCTGCGCGATGAGCTGGTTCAGATCTACCGGGAACAGCGCATCGAGGCGGAACAGATCGCCTGGTTGATCCGCTACCTGGTGGGCGACGTCCGTCGGCGGTGGGAGTACAACACGTTGACGGCGTACCGACACCGGCTCCGCACACCTGTCGTGACGACTCTGCTGATCCTCGGTGGGCTGGCGGGGATCGCGGTCGGGAGCTACTGGGCGGTACCGGCGGCCGTGCTGCACTCGCCGCTGCCTGGCGCGGCCTGGATCCTACTCGCGGCGACATCCGCGGTCCTCACGGTGCGCTCCGGCTTCCGCCTCGTGGCCGAGCGCCGAAGGGTGGTCGCCGAGAAGTCGGAGCGAGCCGAGCAGTGGGCGGCGCGCTGGCAGGCGTTCGAGCGTTGGCAGCGCAAACTGGCGGACAAGCCAACGGACACGGAGATGGCGACCTGGCTGGAGTGTGACCGGAAGCTCCTGGTCGACCGCGCGATGCGGCAGGCCCGGCTCCGGCCCAGCCAGGTCATCGCACACGCCTTCATCGAGGCCCCGGCGGCCCCCTACAAGCGAGCTCGATACCCCCGGGGACCGTGGCGGTATTCGCGGTATCATCTGCTGCTCTTTCTGCTCACCGACGACGGCGTACGGCAGGTCAACATCGACCTGGATTTCCAGGCCGGGACCTTCCGAACGACGCAGCGGCTGAACTACCGCTTCGACGCCGTAGCCGCGGTCCGCATAGACGGCATCGCGGCCCAGCGGCAGACCTTCGAGCTGACGTTGTTCAACGGAGACCCAATCTCGGTCGAGGTCATCGAGTCGAGCACTGAGGGCATTCGTCCTGACGAGGATCCCTCCGGGCTCGCCGACCTGTCGCTGGACGCAGCCGGCCTCGTCCAGACCCTGCACGTGTTGGAAGGGATCGCCGCCGAAGGGAAGGAATGGGTCAGGCACCGGCGCCGCCGGGCCGACAATCGACTCGCTGAGCTGAGCGGTGTGCTGCACGACCTCGCCGATTGACCGCGTCGACTCGTCGAGAGCCATCCATCACGGGCCTCGCCGCACGCCACGACCGCAATAGAGAGAGGGTCGTCCATGCCGGGACGGATGCTGGTCACCGGAGCCAGCGGCTACCTGGGCAGCCGGGTGGTGCGGCACGCCGCGGCCGCCGGCTGGTCCCCGGTCGGCACCTACCTCGCCACGCCGGCCGACACCGCCGACGAGCGGCTCGACATCCGCGACCCGGACGGGGTCAGCCGGCTGCTGCGCCGGGTGCGGCCCGATGTGGTGCTGCACGCCGCGGCCGGGCGGGACCGCAACGACTGGCGCAGTAACGCCGACGGCGCCGCACACGTCGCGGTGGCCGCCGCGGCGCTGGGCGTCCGGCTCGTGCACGTCTCCACCGACGCGGTGTTCTCCGGCCGCGACGTGCACTACGACGAGACGGCGCTACCCGATCCGGTGAACCCGTACGGGGCCGCCAAGGCCGCCGCCGAGACCGCCGTACGGGCCGTCGCGCCCGACGCGGCCGTGGTCCGGACCTCGCTGATCATGGGGGACGGGCACGGCGGCGCCGAACTGCTCACCCACCGGCTGGCCGCCGGCCAGTGGCGCGGCGCCCTGTTCACCGACGAGATCCGTACGCCGGTGCACGTCGACGACCTGGCGGAGGCGCTGGTCGAGCTGGCCGACAACGGTCACCGGGGCGTGCTCAACGTGGCCGGCGCCGATGCGGTCAGCCGCTACGAGCTGGGCCTCCTGGTGGCCCGGCGGGACGGACTGGACCCCACGACGCTGCCCGCCGCGCGCAGCGCGGACACCGGCCTGCCGCGCCCGCTGGACGTCCGGCTGCGCCTGGACCGGGCGGCGGCGCTGCTGCGGGTACGCCTGCGCGGCGCCCGGGAGTTCCTGGCCCCGCCGCCACCACCGCCCGGCCGGATCGGCACGGCGGTCCGCCGGTAGCACGTGCCCGCCGGAACAACCCGATCCGAGCCGGGTGTCCGCCGCGGCGCCCCCAGACGGGTGTCCCCACGCGCCGAGGCGTCAGCCAGTCAGGTGGGTTTCCAGCGCGGCGGCCTGGGCACGCATGATCTCCGCGCGGGCGGTCTCCCCGGCCCGCTCATAGGTGGCGGCGGCCGCGCGCGACTCGGCCACCTGCATCCGCACGATGCGCTCCACGTCCGCATCGCTCAGCGTCCGGCGGGCGACGTCGGCGGCGCCGGCTCCGCGCGGAGTCTCGCCGATCGCCAAGCCGTGATCCGCCGAGGTCGGGCGGTCGACGGCTTCGGCGTTGTCGATCGCCGCCAGCGCAGACCGCAGCGCCGACACCGCCGCGCGGTCGCGTGCCCTCATCGCGGCGGGCAGCGCCTTCCGCAGCCGCTCGCGCAGCGGTGCCGGGGACATCGGGTGCTCGGCGGAGTGGGTCGACACGTGGACACCATACCGGCGCACCGCACCCCAGCGGGGTGGAGCGAACCGGCCGACGCGGTCGGCGTAAGGGTGTCCGCCAGCCGTACAGGAACGCGCTTCGTGGGCCGTAACGGGCAGCGCAACCCTTCGGGAGATCATCAACGTTCCGACCGCGGTGGTCACCGTCCACTGTGGGCGCGCTTGCGCACATCGGCGCTGGTGCCGCCCGGGTCCGCCGCACCGGTCGCCACTGCTGACACTCCTCTGGTCAACCCCGTGTCGGCGGGTCCGCCGGTCCCCCCCGCCGAAGTCGCCCACGTCACCGCGGCTGAGCCAGCGGCTGGCGGTCGTCGCGGGGTTGGTTGCTCCCGGGTGCAACCATGGCTCAATGCGCGATCTTCCGTGCCCCTCGGCGCCTGTCCGCTTCCCGCTCCTGGCGGCCATCGGCGTCAACCTGGGGTGGCACCTGGTGCTGTTCGCCGCCGCCGTGCTCCTCCCACCGCTCGACGTGGTCGGCCCCGTTCTGGTCAACCTGGTCGCCTGCGCCGTCCCGCTCGCGGTCGTGGCCGCCCTGCGGTGGTGGCGGGCGCCCTGGCTGGCGTCGTGGTGGCCGCGCCGGCCCTGGCTGTTGGCACCCGCCTACCTTGTCATCTGCGTCGAACTCCTGCGCGGCGTCGAGGTGACCGTCGAGGCGGCGGCGGCCAGCGCCCTGCTGATGGTGTCCGTGGGAGTCAGCGAGGAGCTGTACGCCCGGGGTGTCATGCAGGAACTGCTGCGCGCGTTGTCCCCGCTGCGACAGGCGGCGACTGTCGGCCTGCTGTTCGGACTCGGACACGTCCTGTCCGGTGTGTTCTTCGACCGCTCGATGGAGTACATGGCCTTTCAGGTCCTGCACGCCTCGGTCTTCGGCTTCCTCCTGGCCGCGCTCCGGCTGCACGTCATCTCCATCTGGCCGCTGGCCCTCCTGCACGCGATCAGCAACTGGGTCAGCGTGAACAGCACCGGGGAGTTGCCGGTGTGGTGGGAGGCGGCGCGCCTGGTGGCGCTGTTGTGCTACGGAGTGCTGCTGGTCCGGATGTGCTCGCGCGACGACCCGGCGGGCCGTGACGGCGCATCGGCGTCACCGCGCAGCGGGGTGGCCGCCTCATCGAACCCACCGCAGGCGGGCGACGAACCCCGGTCCGGGTTCACGTACGACGTCTCCCTGCTCCGCGCGTGACCGCTCCGCGGACTGGGCTGTCCAGGGCCGGACGCCGGCGGGTCAGCTCGCACCGCGGCGGCGCGCCGCGTCGGCCGGACGACCGGCGCGGTCGTAGGCCCGTGCGATCCGGGTGCCCAGACCCGGACCAGCAGATGGCCCACGGCCGGCGAACCGATGGCCAGCTTCTCGGCCTCGCCGAGCAGTCGGGTGGCCGCCCCGGTGTCTCCGGTGGCCAGTTCGGTCTCGGCGAGCCGTTGCGCCGACAGGGCCGCGCCGGTCGGGCAGCCGGCCGCCAGGTGCAGGCGGACCGCCGTGGGTTCGACGTCCTGAACTACTGGGTCGACCTCACGGCGGCTGGAAAGGTTTTCTGGCTGGTCGACGCGCTGACCGCCGACCACGTGGTGGTACGCACGCCGGACGAGTGCCTGGGCGACCGGCTAGACGCCGGGTGGTGAGGTCCGCGACACGGTCGAAAGGTTCGCCGGGGAGAAACGCGGCCGGTGGGCGTGCGGCCCGGTGACGGCGCCGGAATGCCCGGCTGCCGGGACGCTCACCCGCGCAGGTGCGCGTTGAGCCGGGCGGCCTGTCTCGTGAGGTGATCGCGTTCGGGGAGGTTGGGCGCCGACCGGGCGGCTTCGGCGTAGAGCCGCGCCGCGGTCACCGGGTCACCGTCCCGTTCGTGCAGGTACGCCGCGGCGGCGGTGTGGCGGGGCAGGGCGGGGTCGAGTTCCGCCAAGGCGGCCAGGCCGGGCCGCGGGCCGTCGGCCTCGCCGACCGCGACGGCCCGGTTGAGGCGGGCCACCGGGCTGTCGGTGAGGCGCACCAGTTCGTCGTACCACTCGACGATCTGCACCCAGTCAGTCTCCTCGGCGGTGCGGGCGTCGGCGTGCAGCGCGGCGATGGCGGCCTGGGCCTGGAACTCGCCCAGGCGGTCGCGGGCGAGAGCCGTCTGGAGCACCTCGACGCCCTCGGTGATCAGGCGGGTGTCCCAGAGGCCCCGTTCCTGCTCGGCCAGGGGCACGAGCCTGCCGTCGGAGCCGGTCCGTGCCGGGCGCCGGGCGTGGTGCAGCAGCATGAGCGCGAGCAGGCCCGCGACCTCCTCGTGGTGGGTCCGGGCCGCCAGTTGGCGGGCGAGCCGGATCGCCTCGGCGGCGAGGTCGACGTCGCCGGAGTAGCCCTCGTTGAAGACCAGGTAGAGCACGCGCAGCACGGTGGCGACGTCCCCGGGCTGGTTGAACCGGACGCCCGAGACGGTTCGCTTGGCCCTGCTGATTCGCTGGGCCATGGTCACCTCCGGCACGAGGTAGGCCTGCGCGATCTGTCGCGTGGTCAGGCCGCCGACCGCGCGCAGCGTGAGCGCGACGGCCGAGGCCGGCGTCAGGGACGGGTGCGCGCACAGGAAGTACAGCCGGAGCGTGTCGTCCACCGCCTGGGCCGGGCCGGGCTCGGGCTCGGTGTCGACCAGCTCCTCCCGACGCCGTCGGGAGGAGTCGGCGCGGGCGGCGTCGACGAACTTGCGCCAGGCGACGGTGACCAGCCAGCCCTTGGGGTCCCGGGGCGGGTCGTCCGGCCACACCCGCACGGCCTCGACCAGGGCGTCCTGCACGGCGTCCTCGGCCACCGCGAAGTCGGCTCCGCGGCGGACGAGGACACCGATCACCGCGGGCACCAGCTCCCGCAGCGGCGGCTCGTTCACTCGGTCACCGTGGGCGGCTCGCCGTAGAACGGGCGCACCTCCAGCCACTCATGGATCGGCTTCCCACCCGCGCCCGGAGCGGCGGACAGCTCGCCGGCCAGCTCGATCGCCCGCTCGTAGGTCTCGACGTCGATCACCATCCAGCCGGCGATCAGGTCCTTGGTCTCCGCGAACGGACCGTCGGTGACGGGCGGCCGCCCCTCGCCGCCGTAACGGACGAACGCGCCCTCGGGGGACAGCGCCTGACTGTCGACGAACTCCCCGGTGCCCTCGAGTCGGGCGGCGAAGTCACGCATGTACTGCACGTGGGCCGTGATCTCCTCGGGCGTCCACCGCTCCATCGGCACGTCGTTGACCGGCGCCGGCGCACCCCGGTAGTGCTTGAGCAGCAGGTACTTGGCCATGATGTTCTCCCTGTGTCTCCGGCCCATTGTGGCCGTGTTCGCTCCGGGGACGGAGCCACGTGGGGGTTTTCGACATCCCTTCGCGCCATTTCCCGGCGAACTTTGCCGGCCCGCCTCCCGCGGCGGCGTTCGCGGGCGGGTCCCGCGCAGAGGTTTGCCCGACAGTGACGACAGGTGATGATTGGTGGATGCCGCGCCCGGTCCGGCTGGCGCCGTCCGGGCGTTCCTCCGGTCGGTGCAGGGGTCTCCTGTCCGGTTCCACTCGGCCCGCTGGGACGACACCCTGGCCGAGGTTGAGGCGGCCTCGGTGGTCAACGAGCAGTTCGCCGGCGCACCGGCCCTTTCGCCGAGGCCCTCTCGGCCGTGATCGCGGTGCACCAGACAAGGGGCTGTCGCTGGCCCGCGGCACCCGGACCGTGGCGCCGCGCCGTCGCCGTCGGTCAGGGGCTCGGGGTCGACACCGCCGGCGGGGCGACGGCGCTGTACAGGGAGGCCCGCGGCGACGCGGTGGCGCTTCCTCCGCCACGCACAGTTCTCGATCACGATGGAGATCTACACGGTGGTGTCGTCGACGGCCACCCGGCAGGCGTTGAAGCGGCTCGGGGAGGCGTTGGAGCGATGAGGGGCCTACCGCTGACTCCGCTGCTGTACGCGGTCCGAATCAATCATGCGATGCCCGGGCCAATGGGCTGACCAGCGGTGTGGTGGACTTCGGGTTACAGCATGCGAACACCCATGCGCGGGTGAGCGGCCCCGACCTTCGGCTTCCGGTGGCGAGGGAGCGTCGGGGTGTCACCTGAGGTGGCGAACCGGAGTGGGCCGTGCGGTCGAACAACGGCAGCAGTCCGGCGAGGGCGGTGGGTGCACGGCCGTAGAGATCGCTTGTTCCTCGATCAACTTCACCGCAGATCCGCGGCTTCCACCGGCCCACTCGGCGACCGTCTCGATGTCGGACCGACCCCGTGCCGGAACTCCGACCCGAAGAAGGCTTGTCCATGAGCGTCCGATGAGGAACCATAGCCGCAACACATAGCGCAATGTCATGGCAGTCACACACACCGTAGCGTCGACTCGAGCCGCTCGCGGCGTTGGTAGTTCGGTCAGTGGCCGCGGACCGTGGCTCCTCGTCCGGGCGTCCCTAGTGCCGTGAGGCACCGCCAGGGGGTTGTCGTGGTCCGTCGCGTTCATTCCCGCACCGAACCGGAACGAGACCACCAAGACTGGCAGGCCCTGGTGGCGGTGTCGGGACCGTTTCTCACCCTGCCGGTCCTTACTCGGGTGTGGCCGAGCCTGGAATCCATCGATCCGGCGTGGTGGGCGATGATGCGGGTGGCGCGCGCCGATGGCGACGTCGACCCGGATCTGTGGATCGAGTTCCTGCTCCGCCGCTTCTGCGGCTGGGGTGACCTGCTGCGGCGCGACGGCATGGGGCTGCTTCGACAGGTGATACCGGAGTACCACACGTCAGTGGAGCCGGATTTCGTCCTGGTAGACCCGACCACTGACATCCCGCGACTGCTGGGCATGACCTTGAAGCCCGGACGTCATCCCGCCGCCCGTGCCACCGCGGACGCATGGCCGGCCACCCCGGTCGACCGGGTCGCCCGGCTCTGCCGCCATCACCGGGTCCCGTTGGGATTGGTCACCGACGGCCGGTGGTTCGCGCTCGTGGTCGCTCCGCCTGGATCCGCGACCTCGACGGCGGTGTTCGACACCGCGACGTGGCCGGAGGCCGCGGACCGGGTGGTGATCCGGGCCTTCTACTCGTTCCTGGAGCGACGGCGGTTCTTCGCCGTTCCCGACGACGAGACGCTGCCTGCTCTGGTGCGGGAAGGCCTGGACCGGCAGGCCGAGGTCACCGGGGTCCTCGGCGACCAGGTCCGCCGTGCGGTGGAGATGCTCGTCGGCGCCATCGGCTGGGACGATCTCCGCGCCCAACGTCACGGCCGATCGAGCCTGACGACGGTGAGCGCCCACGACGTCTATCGGGCCGCCACGATCATGGTCATGCGAGTGGTCTTCCTGCTCTACGCCGAGGAGCGCGGCTTACTGCCCGCGGACAACGATCTCTTCGCGAGGTCGTACTCGGTCCGACGGCTCGGCGAGGAGCTGGAACGGCGCCGGCAGGAGAGCAGCGAGGAAGATCTTGAACAGTCCCGTAGCGCGTGGCTGCGCATCCTCGCCCTCTGCGACGCGATCCATTGCGGCGTACGTCATGAGCGGCTGTCCCTGCCGACGTACGACGGACCGATGTTCGATCCGACGACCCACCCCTGGCTGTCCCAGATCTGGGTCGATGACCGGACGGTGCTGCACATGTTGCACGCCGTACAGTACGTCCAGCTCGGCCGGGAGAGCCGGCGACTCTCGTTCCGGGCGCTCGGCGTCGAGCAGATCGGCCACGTGTACGAACAGCTGTTGGCCTTCGACGCGCGCCGGGCCTCCGACATCGTCGTCGCTCTGCAGTGGGGGCGTCGCGGGTCGACCGCCGAGGTAAGGCTGGCCGAGCTGGAGCGTCACGACCGGCCACCGCGATCCGCGCAGGAACGGGCGGCGGCTCTGGCGCGCGCGTACGGCGAGAAGGCGACCGGCTCCATCCGCGTGCTCGCCAAGCGGCTGACGCCGCCGCAGGGACCGGCGCTCGTCGAGGCGCTCCGTTTGCTCTACTCCGCCACCGGCGGCGACCGGGACCTGACCGACCGGCTGTTGCCGTACGTCGGCGTGCTGCGCCGTGATCTGCGGGGGCTGCCGATGGTGATCCCGGAAGGGGGGCTCTACGTCACGGCCTCGGCGACCCGCGCGAACACCGGCACTCTCTACACGCCCGCGGACTTCGCGGCGGAGGTCGCCAGCGGCGCTCTGGAGGACCTGGTCTACCGGCCCGGGCCGGCCCAGACCTCCGACCGGTCGCGGTGGCGCGTGCGGAGCAGCGCCGAACTCCTGGCCTTGCGGGTGGCGGACATTGCCGTCGGCTCGGGGGCCTTCCTCACCGCCGCCTGCCGCTATTTGGCCCGACGCCTGGTGGAGGCATGGGCGGCTGAGGGCGACGCGCGAGCGCGGGAGCTGGTCGAGCGGATCGAGCGGGACGGGCCACCAGACGACGTAGAGGCCGACCCGCTCACAATCCGCGCTCGACGCGCCGTCATCCAGCGGTGCCTGTTCGGGGCGGACATCGACCCGATGGCGGTGGAGATCGCGAAACTGAGTCTCTGGCTCATTTCGCTGGATCCGGCGAAGCCGTTCACCTTCCTCGATCATCACCTGGTCGCCGGTGACTCCCTGCTTGGTGTCACCTCGCTGGCCCAGGTGGAGGAACTCCACCTGGACCCTGCCGCCGGTCGAGCACTGCGCGACCGGTGGCTCGGCGACCCCGGCCGGGGGGTGCGCGAGCTGGTGGCGCAGGTCGCGCGGATCCGGCGCGAGCTCGCGGACCAGGCCGACGACACGCTGCCCGACGTCCAGTGGAAGGACCGTCGCTGGCGCGAGGCCCAGGAGCGGAGCGCCACGGCACGGCTGATCGCGGACCTGGTCGTCGGGGCGGCACTGCACAACGCCGGCCAGCCGGATCGGAGACTGAACCGCGATGTGGTGGCAACGGCTCACCTCGCCCACCGGATCACCACCGGATCCCCCGGCGCGGTCGACGACGCTCGGGAGCTGGCGGACCGCTGGTTGTCCGCGGACCTTCCCGCCGGCGACGCGCCGCGGACTCCGCTGCATTGGCCGCTGGTGTTCGCGGACGTGTTCGAGCAGGGCGGCTTCGACGCGGTCGTCGGAAACCAGCCCTACCTGGGTGGTCAGAAGATCACCGGAACACTTGGCCTGCGGTATCGGGAGTTGCTGGTCCGCTGGCTCGGCGGCGGCGCGCGTGGCAGTGCCGATCTGGTCGCCTACTTCGTGCTCCGCAGCCACGAGGTCCTGACCGACGAGGGTGTCACCGGGCTGATCGCCACGAACACCTTGTGGCAGGGCGACACCCGGGACGTGGCCCTGGCTCGCCTGCTGGCCCGAGGGGTGACGATCCGCCGGGCCACCAAGAGCCGCCCCTGGCCGACGCCCTCGGCCGTCCTCCAGGTCTGCCAGGTCAAGACCGCCATGCGGCCCGCGTCGTCCGATGCCGTCTGCGAACTCGACGGCGCTGCGGTTTCCGGAGTCACCGCCTCGCTCGACGCCCGCTCGCGGGTGGGTGGCTCCCCCGCGCGGCTGGCGGCGAACCGCGCCACGGCCTTCCAGGGATCGATCATCTTGGGCCAGGGCTTCACCATGGAGCCGGAGCCGGCGCGCCAACTCATCGAAAACGATCCGCGGAACGCCGACGTGCTCTTTCCCTACCTCAACGGAAAGGACCTGAACTCCCGACCGGACTGCTCAGCGAGCCGCTGGGTCATCAATTTCCATGACTGGCCGCAGGCGCGCGCCGCAACCTATCCAGACTGCTACCGCGTGGCGGAGCGGCTGGTTAAACCCGAGCGAGCCGGAAACCACCGACGTAGCTACCGCGGGTGCTGGTGGATCTACGCCGAAAGGCGGCCCGCACTGGTGCGTGCCCTCGCGAAGCTGGACCGGGTTAGCGTGATCACTCTCGTGAGCAAGATCGTAATGCCAGTGATGGTGCCCACCGGACAGGTGTTTTCGCACATGCTTGGCGTCTTTGCGACGGATGACGCGGCGATGCTCGGACTGTTGAGCAGCGCGGCGCACTACTGGTGGGCGATCGAACGTTCCTCGACGTTGGAGACTCGTGTCCGGTACACCCCATCCGACGTCTTCGAGACCTTCGCCAGGCCGGAGTTGACGGGCGGGCTGCGGCGGCTGGGCGAACGACTCGACACGTACCGGCGGGAGCTGATGCTGGCGCGGCAGGCCGGGCTCACAGCGACCTACAACCTGGTGCACGACAAGGGTGCGCACGACGAAGACATCGCCGGGCTGCGCCGCATCCACGTCGACATCGACCACGAGGTCATGCGCGCGTACGGCTGGACCGACCTCGCCCTCGACCACGACTTCCACGACACCCGACAGGGCACACGGTTCACGGTCGGGCCCGTCGCCCGCCAGGAGATGCTGGACCGGCTGCTGGAGCTCAACCACGCTCGGCATGCCGAGGAGCAGCGCCGGGACGACCGTCCCCGTCAGCTACGTCTTGACGAGGATGGGGGCGATCCGCCGCCGTCGCGGCGGTGAGTAGCTCCGCCTGAACCAGCGTGGCAAGCTGTCGGCACTTCGTGGCGTTCTTGAACAGGCTGGTCACGTAGTTGTCGCCGAAGCAACGCTCGACGTAGCGGATGAGGTGCGCCAGCACGCTGTCCACCGCGGTCGGCACCGCCGCCAGCGCCTGGCTCCAGTCCCCTGACGGCGGAGCGCCGGCACGGCGTAGCTCGGCGAAGACAAGGTGCGCGACGAGGCGGTCGCCCTGCTTCGCCACCGCACGTTCGCGGCCGGTGAGGCCGCGCTGCCGGCGCTCCAGCTCCGCGTCGACCGCGCGCAGGACCTGCACCGCGTTCCACACGTCCTGCGCGGTGAGGTCCCGCCGGAAGATCCGCTTGTAGTAGGTGTCGGTGGTCTCCAGGAGCTGACCTCGGTTGCCCTTGGCGATCACCGCGAACGCGGGATCGTGGTACGCGCAGGCGAGGGCATCGGCCGCGTCGACGACCGAGCAGCCGTCGTCCCGTTCGGGTTCCTGCTCGCCGCGCTTGATGACGTACAGCTTTCCCAGGCTCAACGCGAAGTCCTGCCGCAGCCGGGTCTGCAGGTTGTCGAGGGCCACGAAGTCGCGGGCCTGCACGGTGTTCTGGGTGTTGGTGGCCCTGGTGACCTGGACGCCGAAGTCCGGTGGGCAGTCGGTCAGCGAGATCAGCCGCACCCACACCTGGGCCCGTTCCACGGCGTCCGGGTCGAGTTGGTGCGCCTCGGCGATGCCGGCAACGGTCTGTGCGCCGTTGACGACAGTGACTCCGGACAGCGCGAACTGGCCGAAGGTCCGGTTGGCCGCGCTGACCCCGGTTTTTCGGATGCTCTCGCAGAGCACCGTGATGCCGTTGTTGAAGTACCAGAAGCGCTCGCCGTTCGTCTTGAGGGTCTCCACGAGCGTTCGGTTCACGGCGGTCGCGCCGAGGGCACGACGGATGTTGCCGTCGAAGAGCCGGTCGCCGTGCGCGGCGTGCCAGGCGGCGATCTGGCTGGCCGACGCGGTCCCGTAGAACGCCTGGTACGGCTCGGCCAGGAGTCCCCAGTTCTCCAGCACCACGTCGAGATCGACCTTGCCGCCGGCCACGTCCTCCGCGAGGAAACGATGGACCTCGGCCAGGCCCAGCACTCTCAGCTCGATGATCTCGCCGGGTTCGTTCATCTCACGAAGGACATCGTCGAACGCCTGCTGGACTTCACGGCCGAGGCGGGAGCCGCCGGTCGACACCACCACCAGCGTGATCCGTACCCGGGCGTCTCGCAGCGCCGCCGACACCTGGGGCGCGAAGGGCTGCATCTTGGCGTTGAACCGGTCGAACCGCTCATCGGTCAGCGCCTTGAGCCCTTCGATGAACTTGTGGGCGTCTCCGAGGGCGATGCTGGCCTGACCGCCATGGTGGTGCCACTTCGACTGCACCAGGATGATCCGTTGTGGGGACTCCTCGACGCAGATGGCATCGATGCCACGATCTCCGAAGCCGTCCACGACGGTGACCGCGGCGGCGGCCGGGTCCCGGCCGGTCAGCATCCGCACAGCCAGGGCAGCCAGCCCACGACTGAGCAGAGCGTTACGCTGATCTTGAGAGCGTACGTCGGAGAGGTCGAGTTCCCCGGCGAGGTCCCGTTCGATCGCGGCGGCCACCTGGCGTACGTGCAATGCGGTCACGAAGCTCCGATCACGGGCGGGTCCGTGCGTCGACGATCAGCGGCGCGATGATCGGACTGGGCGCGTGATGCCAGGAGACGGCCAGCGCCTCCCGGGCCCGGGTGCAGGCCACGAACACCAGTGAGCGCTCCCGCTCCAGGACGGCGCGACGCGCCGGTTGGTCGTCGCCGGCACCGTTGAGCGCACTCGCTGGCGGCACAGCACCCTCCCGCAGGCCGGCCACGGCCACGCACCGGTACTCCAGGCCCTTGAGCCGGTGCAGCGTCATCACGTGAGCGCGGCCGACAGGCGGAACGCTGTCACCGGAGACCACCACCACAGGTATGCCCTGACCGGCCAGCTCCTCGGCGGTCCGGCTCGCCAGCCCTCTGGTCCGGACCCCTACCGCGATCTCCTCCCACGGCACGCCCGCGTCGTGCCAGGTGATCACTGACTTGGCCAGCCCGACGAGTTCCGCGGCGGATGACGAATGCCCGGACACTCGCGGGGCCGGGCCGTGCATCAGCGAACGGTATCCGTCCAGGGTGTCGGTGCCGACGTCCAGGTCGTCATAGTGATGGCCCCTGAGCAGGGCGATGCCCGCACGCAGGATCTCCCGGGTGGTGCGGTAGCTGATGGTCAGTCGCCGGGAGCGGCCACGGGTGTGGATGCCCTGATGGCTCAGGGCCGCGGCCCGTGCGTAGATCCGCTGGTGGGCGTCGCCGACCAGGAACAGGTCGTCAGGTGCGATCGGAGCCACGGCGCGCAACAGCCGCCACTGGACCGGGGTCATGTCCTGCGCCTCGTCCACCACCACGTGCCGGTACGGCGGCGTGGTCCACGCCGCGACGATCCCGGTCGCGGCGGCGGTGATCTGCGGGAAGGTGCTCGTGCCTTGCCTCGCCAGGCTGGCGGTGAAGCTGTGCACCGCCGCCCACACCGCCTTCTTCTGCGCGGTCGCCAGGGGACGGAACCGGCCACGCCGCACGGCACTCAGGTACTCCGCCTCGGTGGTCAGGCCCTGGTCGAGAATGACCCGCTCCCACTCGTCCTTGACCAGCGTGGCGTCCAGCTCGCTGCCGGTCTGTGCCAGATGGGCGGTCAGCGCGCCCAGGCAGGCGTCATCGGCGAGCGGGCGCACCGTTGCCCCGGACTGCTCGACCAGCCGGCGGGCGAGTTGGTCGGTGGTGAGCACGTCCACCCGGTCGAGGAGCGCCTCGCCGGCCAGGCGGCAGAGCAGGTCACGCAGGGTACGGGCCAGGGTGGCGCCGAACGTCGTCACGAGCACCCGCTCGCCCGGCGATGCGGCGTCGGCCAACGCCTTGGCGCGGTGTACCGCGATGACCGTCTTGCCCGTACCGGGTCCACCCGTGACTCGGACCGGCCCGGAGTAGGGCTTGGTGGGGTAGGCCAGGCTCCGCTGGGTGGGGTGCAGGTAGGTGCGCCAACGGTCCATCGGCCAGGCGAGTGCGTCGGCGAGCTCGGCGGCGTCGGTGACCACCAGGTATGCCGCCTGGTTGGCCGGCCGGCGGAGCGCGTCGGCGACATCGGCCGGTACCGGCCCCGAGTCGGCGGCGGGCGCGACGATCGCGGCGTAGACCTCGTCGGGTGTGCGGTCCACCAACGACAGCAGGATGTCCTGTTGCAGGGCGGGCAGTGGCTCGACCAGGTCCAGCAGGGTCGCCTCGTCGGTGACGTGCCGCAGGGCCGGCACCACGATCGCGGGGATGCCGAGGCGGTCGAAGTCGCGGTCGGAAACCTGGGCGAACAGCCGTACCGCGGTGGTGGGCGCCTCGGCCACCACCGCATCGACCTTCTGCTCGATGCGCACGGTCTCCAGCATCTCCACCGCGCCGGTGACCGCGTTGACCGTGCAGCTCAGCTGCTCGGCGTGGCGGTAGGCGGCGTCGTGCGGCAACACGGTCTGCACGACGTAGGTTTCCGCTCCGACGTGCACGAGGACCGCCCGCAGGTCATCGGTGACCCGGGCGACGCGGACCCGGGAGTCGCGGGCGTTCCTGATCGGCTTGAGCCGCACCCCGGAGGAGTGCGGCTCGGTCTGCAGTTTGATCAGGAAATCGACGATCCGGCGCCGCGCGGATCCGTCGAGGTTGGCGAGCGCACGGTGCAGGGTGTCGGCGAGCACGACGGTCATGCCCATGTGCTGGTGGCCTCCCCGTGGCAACGGTCGGGCGTCGGACGCTGACGACCAGTAAAGCGGAGCGGTTCAGATGCGGACAAGGGCACCGTCGCGCCGCAGCGCCCGCAGGTGCTCGGCGGCGCGGCGGGCCGCGGTGCCGCCGTGGACCAGCACGCCGGCCTCGATGTTGTGTTCGATGCCGGAGCCGGTCAGGTTGGCGCTGCCCACCAGCAGGGCTTCCTCGTCGACCACGGCGATCTTCGCGTGCATCTTGGCGCCTTCCGGTCGCCGACCCACCGACCAACCCCAGACCTCCACGCCGGGAAGGTCGGCGAACGCCCTGGCCGGTTCGTCGCCCTGGATGGCGCTCCCGGCGCCGTGCAGGGTCTCCACGATCACCCACACCGCCACCCCACGGCCGAGCGCCGCGGTGATGGCCCGTCTCAGCGGCTCGTACGGCCTGGCCGCGTACGTGGTGAGGATCAGCTCGCGACGTGCCTGCGCGATCAGGCCGGTGAGCACCTGAGCGGTCGCCCGGACCGGCACGTCGAAGGCGAGCGGACCGGTCCAGACCAGCTCGGCGCGGACCCGGGCCGCCTGGTGGGCGAACCCGGCGGCAACGCCGTACAGGTAGGCCGCGGCTACGGCCGCCGGCACGGCGGTGGCGGCTGCGAGGACCCGCTCCGCCGCGACGGACCTGACCGGGTCCACGAAGGCAGCCAGGTCCGACGCGCTTTCCCCGCCCGCGATGACGGCGGCCAGCCGTCGCAGGTCGTCGGCGGGCACGGCGCCCGCCGCGGCGAGCACGGCCGCCTCGAACTCGGCGGTCCCTGGTGGGGTAGGGCTCATGCGTCCGGCACCAGAGCCAGCTTCTCGTCGTCGAGCGGCACGACGAAGCGCCGGTCGAGGAACCGGTTGCCCCGCTCACAGGTGGTCTCGGAGACGAACAGGCAGACATGGCAGGCGGCACCGTGCAGGAAGTCGGCGGGGAACTGCGGCAGCCGCTCCGCGCACAGTGGATCCGACGAGCACCGCTTCGCGTCGGTGAGGGCGCGACGGACCAGCCGCTCTAGCGCCTCCGGCTCGGCCTGCGACACCAGGCCGCCCAGGGTCCCCTCGGCGTCCGGGACCGCGGTGTAGATCAGGATTCCGGCGCGCGGGTCGTCGGGGTCGGATGAGGAGTAGATGCGTTCGGAGAGGCTCGCCGAGCTGTAGCCGCATTCCAGGGCGATGGTGCGGATCAACAGGTGGGACAGGGTGTGCAGGGCGATGTAGCGCGCGCCGGGCCACCCGTAGAGCGGGTCGAAGTCACCGGACAACCGGTCGGAGTAGCGGTTGTGGCGGAACCGCTTGAAAGCCTCCCGGTGCGCGATCATCGCCGCGGACTCGGCAACCGATTCCTCCCAGCCGGCGACCAACGCCTCGTTCACCCGAAGGAAGATTCCCTCACCGCGGACCTCGCTGGCCGGCACCCAGCTAGGCGTGCCGCGGCCGAGCGGCACCCGTTGGACCAGGTCCGGATCGTCGGGGTCGGGCGCGTCCAGCCGGGTGAAGCCAACCAGCGCCCGCACCTCCCGCAACCGCTCCACCAGCAGCACGTCGGAGAACGGGTCGCCGGGCAGCGGCGGCAGCCCGTCCGGATGCCGGCGCACGGTGAAGTCGATAGTGGGCTCCGGCACGCGCGGCGCCGTGAAGATCTGCCACTCTGGGGTACGCAGATCCGGATACTGAGTCGGCGCGCCGGAGTCCTCGGCGGCGGCGTAGCGCCGCCGCTCGACGGCGTCGAAGATCTCCTGGTCGGACCACTCCCGCAGCCGGGCGAACAGCGGTGCCAGCATCGGCATACCGCGAAACTGCGCCAGCGTGGCCAGGTTGGTCACGGCCTGGAGGTTCTCCCAGTTGTCCGTCACCTCGTCGTCGAGCCGGCCGGATGCCGGTTTCGGCACGGCCAGCGCGGACAGGGTCTGCGGAAACCACTGGTTCGACGCACCGGCGATGAGCAGCCGCGCCTGGGCCGCGCAGGGGTCGAAGGTGCGCAGGTGCGGGTGACGGCCGCGGCAGGTCGGCAGGTTGGCCTGCCCACGCGCGCCCAGGGCGTCGCTGAGATTACGCCTGGCGCCGCAGCTCGTGCACTCCAGCCGTACGTTCGCGCCCTGGTTGCCGCCGAAGTCGTGCATCTTCAGCCCGGGGTTCGGCGCCGCCGGGCAGTCTGCCCCGAGGTGGGCGAACTGCCGGTACGGGAAGTCGTCGAGGTGACCGTTGGTGCAGGCGAGCAGGAACCGCGCGGGCACCGCCGGGGGGCGGTTGCGCCGGCTGGGGCAGCGGGTGTGGAAGAAGTGAGCCTGGTCGGGGCGGCGGGGTTTGTCGTTGACGAAGGTCCACACGCTCGGGTGGTACGGCCCCAGCTCCTCGCAGGCGGTGCAGCGCAACCACTGCGGGAAAAGGCCGACCGGCACCCCGATCCGGGACGCCGGGCCGGTCGGGTCGTCGTCTCCCGGTTGCCACGGAGCCGGTCGCAGCTCGGTGATCGACCGCTCCCGCAGCAGCGCCTGGACGGCCCGCAGCAGCCGCGGCTCGGTGAGCCGTTCGTAGTCGTGGTCGTAGCGCCAGTCGTCGAGGCCGTTGACCAGCAC
>DATMJT010000311.1:0-6295 GCA_035553735.1 Pilimelia sp. | reverse complement strand
GTGCTCGGCACCGAGCGCCACGACTCCCGCCGCATCGACCTCCAGCTCCGCGGCCGCTCCGGCCGCCAGGGCGACCCCGGCGAGTCGCGGTTCTACCTGTCGCTGCAGGACGAGCTGATGAAGCGGTTCCGGGCCGGTGCGGTCGAGGCGGTGATGGAGCGCTTCAACATCCCGGAGGACGTGCCCATCGAGTCCAAGATGGTCACCCGGCAGATCCGCAGCGCGCAGACCCAGATCGAGGGCCAGAACGCCGAGATCCGCAAGAACGTGCTCAAGTACGACGAGGTGCTCAACAAGCAGCGCCAGGTCATCTACGCCGAGCGCAAGCGGGTGCTCAACGGCGAGGACCTGCACGACCAGGTCCGCCACATGATCGATGACGTGGTGACGGCGTACGTCGGCGGGGCCACCGCCGAGGGGTACGCCGAGGACTGGGACCTGGACCTGCTGTGGACCGGTCTCAAGCGGCTCTACCCGGTGGGCGTCACGGTGGACGAGCTGGTCGAGGAGGCCGGCGGCGACCGCAACGCCCTCGACCCGGACTTCCTCACCGCCCAGCTCAAGGACGACGCCCACGCCGCGTACGACCGGCGCGAGGAGGACCTCGGCGCCGAGGTGCTGCGCGAGCTGGAGCGCCAGGTGCTGCTGTCGGTGATCGACCGCAAGTGGCGCGAGCACCTCTACGAGATGGACTACCTCCAGGAGGGGGTGGGCCTGCGCGCGTACGCCCAGCGCGACCCGCTGGTGGAGTACCAGCGCGAGGGCTTCGACATGTTCAACCAGATGCTGGACGGCATCAAGGAGGAGGCGGTCGGCTTCCTGTTCAACCTGGAGGTCCAGGTGGAGCAGGCCCCGGACGTCACGGTGGACCCGGGCCGGGCCGTCCCCCTGCCGGGCGCGGACGCCCACGTCGAGATCCACGCCAAGGGCCTCGGCGCCTCGCGCGCGCCGCGCACCCTGCAGTACTCCGCGCCGACCATCGACGGCGCCGCGGGGTCGGGCGCGGTGGCCATGCAGTCCGCACCGGCGCTCGGGATCGGTGCCGACGCGCCGCCGCCCACGGCCGACGGGCGGCGGGCCGCCGCGCCGGGTCAGGTGGTCGGCTCCGGCCCGTCGCGCAACGCGCCGTGCTACTGCGGCTCGGGCAAGAAGTACAAGAGGTGCCACGGCGCTCCCGGCGCCGCCTGACCGGTTGACCGGCCGCCGGTGCGGCGTGCAAGCACCGGCCGCCGGTGCGGCTGGCACCGGTTGACCGGCCGCCGGTGCCGCTACAGCGTCCACGCCGCCGTGCAGCGCCATCCGCCGCCCCGGTACTCCAGCCGGAAGGCCAGGGCCCAGGCCCGGTCCGCGGTGCGCAGCACGGCGGCGGCCTCCAGCGCGCCCGGCGCGGGCTCGCCGGCGTGCAGCCGGAGCAGGGTGACCGGCAGCGCCCGCGCGGCGCCACGCGGGCGCCGCGGATCCGGCACCGGGCCCGGCCGCGCCCCCTCCAGCAGGTCGGCGACCCGCTGACGACCGATGGCCAGCTGGGCCAGCACGGCGCGCTCCCGCGCGCCGTCGACCATGGGGCGGGCGTGCTCCACCGGTCGGAAGCCGTTCAGGATCTCGACGCACCGGGTGACGAAGCGGCCGGCGGCCACGCGACCGTCGGGCACGCGGCCGTACGCGGCCCGCGCGGGTTCGGCCGGTGGTGTGTCGGACCCACCCCGCGCGGACGCGGTCGGGGCGCCGGACCGGCTCTGCGGCCCGCGGGGCCGACTGTCGGGCCCGGCGGGCGTGTGGTCGCAGCCGTCGGATGCCGGGTCCGGGCGGGCGCCCGGCGGGGGCCAGCGGAGTGCGAGCTGCTGGAAACCGGGCGCCCACGCCTGCGGCGCCGGCAGCTCGTCGTCGAACGGCGGCTCGCACGGCGGCACCGGACGCACCACCACGGGCGGACGGCCCGCTCTGCGGGCCAGCGTGGGACCCATCGTTTACCCCCGACCGGCTTCGTTTGCCCCCGGGCGAGCACGATAGCCACCGACGGCCTGGTCCGCTGCCCCACGCGTGTCGGAAAAGGGCGTCGGTGTGTCAGCCGCCCTCGCGGTCCACCAGCGGATTCGCGCGGACCCACCCCGCCGTCTCGGCGTACTTCAGCGCGATGTACTCCTCCAGCCTGGCGCGCTCCACCCGCCACTGGCCCCGGCCGCCGATCTTGATGGCGGGCAGCTCACCGCTGCGCACCAGGTGATAGACCTGCGAGTCCGACACGTTCAGCTCGGCGGCCACGTCGGAGAGCTGAAGGAAGCGGGCCGACATCTGCCCAGTGTGCCACCGCCGCGTTTGCCGTCGGATGCCTGCGACAGCCCGTACGTGCCGGCGGCCCGGGCCGACACGCCCCGACCGATGAGCTTGGCAGCCCCGGGTGGCCGGTGTACACCGGAGCGCGGGCGGCGCGCACCGGCGCGCCGCGCGTCGATCGGGAGACCGTACGGTGGCTGAACCGCTGACTAGGGTGTACCTGCCCGCGACCCTGCCGTTGCTGGGGACGCTGCTCACACAGGGCGAGCTGGAGGGCGCCCGGGCCGCCGCGCACGCGGTGACCCCGGCACTGCGCGAGTGGTACGCCGAGGGCGACGAGGAGGAGCTGGAGTACGTCGCCTTCACCCGGGCGGCACAGGGCGCGCTCCGCCTGCTCCGAGGGGAGCCGTCCGCCCCGGCCCGGCGGGTCGTGGTCTCCGCCGACCTGCCGAGCCACAGCGTCCGCCCCGCCGAGCCGGAGCTGGGGTCCAGCGCCGTCCTGCTGGCCGGGCCCGTCCCGTTGGCTGCCATCGCCGCCCTGCACGTGGACGGCGTCGACGCCGCCCCGGACGTGGCCGCCGCGGCCGCCGTGGTCGAGGAGGCGCTGGCCGGAGATCCCGACGCCCAGTTCACCGTGGACGGCGCGGAGGATCACGAGCTGGAGTGGTACGACGTCTCCGAGCTGGAGGCGGTCGTCGCCGGGGGCTGATTCCGGCCGCCCAGCGTCCGCCCGTACGCCACCATGGCGGTGATCCCGCCGAGGAACAGCAGCGCCAGGGCGTACTTGACGCGCGAGGCGTCCAGCTGCACCTGTCCGCTGCGGTCGGCGTCGCTGATCGCACTGGTCAGGGCCAACACCCGGGCGCCTCCCGCGCGGGTGATCAGCTCCGCGACCAGCAGCAGCAGTCCCGGGCCGGCGCCGGCTGCGAGGTAGCCCAGGGCGGCCCGCACGGGCACCGGTGGGGTGCTCGGGCGCCAGGTCCGGCGCCGGTACGCGAACGCCACCAGGCCGGCGGCCAGCCCGCCGCACAGCGAGGTGGTCAGCGCGAACCAGCCGTACGCGCTGGCCTTGGACTCGGCGCTCTGCCCGTAGCCGTAGAGACCGAACAGCGGCTGTTGGAACAGGTTCAGGACGAAGCCGACGAGGAAGACCGCCAGCGCCGCCGCGGTCGCCGGGGCGACCACGTGGGCGGCCCGCAGCCCGGCCGCCGCGCCGCCCACGGTGCCGGCGGCGGCAATCGTGCCGGCCAGCACCATCGTCGGCATTCCCGCGCCGGGGCCGGTGAGGGTCGGCGCCGCGGCGAGCAGCCCGGTCGCGGCTCCGGCGGCCAGGCCGAAGGCGAACCGCAGCCCGGCGCTGTCGCGCAGCGGAAGGCGCGGGGTGAGCCGCCGGGTCAGCGTGCGCACCGCGAGGAGCCCGACCGCGGCGCCGGCGACCAGGCTCGCGGAGACGACGCCCGGTAGCGCATAGGCCGCGGACGCCACGCCGAACGCCCCGGCGGACTCCACGATGACCTGCACCCCGCGCAGCATGACGGCCAGCCACGCCAGGCTCAGCGCCGCCAGCACGCCGACGCCGGCCGGCGGCAGATCCGCCGGGGGCGCGGCGGCACCGCCCGGGGATTCCTGGTCGACCGGGCGCCCCCCGACCGGCGGCGCGAGCGGCCCGGCCTCCGGCGCCGCCGGCTCCGGGGACGTGGTCGCGGACGCGCGGGTGCCTCCCGGCGCGACCGCGGACCCGGGGGTTCTCTCGTCGGCCGACGACCGGACCGCCCGGTCCGCGGCCGCCGCCCGCGTCGTCGCCGAGGCGGTTGTCGGGCCCTGGCCCGCGGGGCCCCGCCGGGCCTGGCGGGCCACCCGGGGCCGGTCCGCGGCGTCGCCGGCGGCGTCCCCCGCGTCGGTCACAGCGGGGGCGGCGGTCGTGCCGGAGTCGTTCGTCATCGTCTCCCCTTGGCGGTGCGGTACCCGTCGGCCTGGGCCGGGCACCGGTGTCTCAGGCTACGCGCGGCGGCCGGGCCCGGCCGGTGGCCGCCCGACCGGTGCGCCGGGGGTGATCCCCGGCACCGTCGAAATGCCCGTTGCCGCGTGGGACCATTGCTGCGGGTCCCCCCGGCGGGGCTGCCCCCGTGACCATTCCAGAATTCATTGAGGAGTTCCCGATGGACGCCGTCTTCGCCGTGCCCGAACCGCGCAACGAGCCGGTGCGCAGCTACGCCCCGGGCAGCGCCGAGCGCGACAGCCTGCAGCGCCGCCTCGGCGAGCTGGCGGCGGAGCGGCTGGAGCTGCCCATGACCATCGCAGGTCGGCAACGCATGGGCGGTGGCGAGGCGATCGAGGTCGTCCAGCCGCACAAGCATCGGCATGTGCTGGGGGTCACCCACAACGCAACCAACGCCGATGCGGACGCGGCGGTGACGGCCGCCAAGGAAGCCGCCCCAATGTGGCGTGCTTTGTCCTATGAAGACCGCGCTGCCGTTTTTCTCCGTGCTGCGGACCTTTTGGCCGGTCCCTGGCGGGACACACTCAACGCCGCCACGATGCTCGGCCAGTCCAAGACGGTCCACCAGGCGGAGATCGACGCCGCCTGCGAGCTGATCGACTTCCTGCGCTTCAACGTGGCCTTCGGGCACAAGCTGCTGGCCGAGCACCCCCAGTCGTCGCCCGGCATGTGGAACCGGTTCGACCACCGGCCGCTGGAGGGCTTCGTCTACGCCGTCACCCCGTTCAACTTCACCGCGATCGCCGCCAACCTGCCGGCCGCGCCGGCGCTGATGGGCAACACCGTGGTGTGGAAGCCCGCGCCCACCCAGCAGTTCGCCGCGCACTTCACCATGCGGCTGTTCGAGGCCGCCGGCCTGCCCCCCGGTGTGATCAACATGGTCACCGGGGACGGCCTGGCGGTCTCCGAGGTCGCCCTGGCCGACCGCGACCTGGCCGGCATCCACTTCACCGGCTCGACCGCCGTGTTCCAGAAGCTGTGGCAGGCCGTGGGCGAGCGCATCTCCAGCTACCGCTCGTACCCGCGGCTGGTGGGCGAGACCGGCGGCAAGGACTTCGTGTTCGCGCACGCCAGCGCCGACGCCGACGCGTTGCTCACCGCGCTGGTCCGCGGCGCCTTCGAGTACCAGGGGCAGAAGTGCTCCGCCGCCTCCCGGGCGTACGTGCCGCGGTCGCTGTGGGACGGCGGCCTGCGGGACCGGCTCGCCGCGACCGCCGACGGGCTCTCCTACGGCGACGTCACCGACCTCCGTCACTTCGGTGGCGCGGTGATCGACGCCCGGTCCTTCGCCCGCAACGCCGCCGCCCTCGACCGGATCAAGAACTCGGCGGCGTGCACCGTGATCGCCGGCGGCACCGCCGACGACGCCGAGGGTTTCTTCGTGCGTCCCACGGTCGTGGAGTCCACCGACCCGACCCACGAGGTGTTCACCACGGAGTACTTCGGCCCGATCCTCGGGGTGTACGTCTACGACGACGCCCGGTACGCCGAGACCCTGGCCCAGGCGGAGTCCGTGGCGCCGTACGCGCTGACCGGCGCGATCTTCGCCACCGACCGCCGGGTGGTCGCCGATGCGAGCGAGACCCTGCGGTACGCCGCCGGCAACTTCTACGTCAACGACAAGCCGACCGGCGCGGTCGTCGGGCAGCAGCCGTTCGGCGGGGCCCGCGCGAGCGGCACCAACGACAAGGCCGGCTCCTGGCACAACCTGGCCCGCTGGATCTCTCCGCGCACCATCAAGGAGACCTTCGACCCGCCGACCGACCACACGTACCCGCACATGGGATGAGGAGGCTCCGCGCCTCGGCTGCGGCCCGCCCGCGTCGGGATTGCGGCCCGCCCGGCCGCGTCCGGCGGGCCCGGGCAGCCTGCGGTTGCCCGTCCTCCGCTCTGCTGCTGCGGAGGACGCGCCCGGCGTCCGGATTTCGGACGTCGGGCGCGGTGCCCGGTGGGTGTGCGTCGGTCGGCGGGTCGAAGGTCTCCTTGATGGTGCGCGGAGAGATCCAGCGGGCCAGGTTGTGC
>DATMJT010000310.1:0-3018 GCA_035553735.1 Pilimelia sp. | reverse complement strand
GTTGGGCTTCCCCCGGTTCTCCGGAGTCGGTGGGGGTGGAATTCTCATGCCACGACGTGTAGGCGTCGGTTCTCGTATTCGATGGGTGTGAGCATGCCAAGCGCGGAGTGGCGGCGCTGGCGGTTGTGGAAGATCTCGAGGTATTCGAAGATCGCGTTGGCGAGCTCGACGCGGGTGTTCCAGCGCCGGCGGTCCAGCAGTTCGACCTGCATCCGTGACCAGAACGATTCGATCATGGCATTGTCATAGCAGTGAACCGCCCCAGGTTCTCCGCCGCTCCTATGCGGGTTGCGGCTCTCGGTTGAGGGCTGCGTAGTGGGCTTGCTCGAACTCGACGGGGGTCTGCATCCCAAGGGTGCTGTGCAGGCGCCGGTTGTTGTACCAGTCGACCCAGCCGGCGGTGGCGTACTCGACGTCACCGATGGTTCGGTAGGGGCCGTGGTGGAAGATCGTGGTGCGGATGCACTCCGTCTTGTACAGGCCGATCACGCATTCCATCAGGGCATTGTCATAGGCGTCGCCGACGCTGCCGATCGAGGATGCGATGCCCGCCTCGGCGAGGTGGTCGGTGAAGGTCACGGATGTGTATTGCGACCCGGCGTCGGCGTGGCCGATCAGCTCGCCTGGCACGATCGGGCGGCCTTCGCGGCCGCGCTGCCACAACGCCATCCGCACGGGCACGTCGACCAGCTCGACGGCCTTGGTGGCCGCGACGTTCCAGGCGACGACGCGCTGGGCGAACACGTCCAGGACGAACGCGACGTAGACGAACCCGGCCCACGTCCGCACGTAGGTGAAGTCCATGACCCAGGTCCGGTTCGGCGCGTCGGCGCTGAAGTCGCGGTCCAGCAGGTCGCCGGCCCGCCTGCCGTCCTTAGCGGGGATGGTGGTCCGGACGCCCTTGGAGCGCCTGACGCCCCGCAGGTCGAGGGTTCTCATCGCCCGGTCGACCGACCCGGGCGAAATCCCTGGCGTCTGGCGTCGCAGGGCGGCGGTCATCTTCCGGCGGCCGTAGAGCCCCTCGGGGGTCATCCTGCGCACGCCCTCGTGGTCGGCCTTCCACGCCAGATCCCGAACCCGGTCGGTGACCATCGCGTCGTTGACCGTTCGGGCCGCGACGGGGCGGTTCGCGCGCGCCCAGCCGCGGTAGGTCCGCGCGGCGATCTGGCAGCCCTGCTCACGCAAGACCCGGCAGACCGACTCGACCGCGTGGCCCTCGGCCCGCATCTCATCGACGAACGCGACGATCAACGGCCGCGGGGGTCGAGTTCCCCCGCGAAGAAAATCGAGGCCCTGCGCAGGATCTCGTTGTCTTCCTCCAGCCGGCGGACCCTGGCCTTGAGCTCCTTGATCTCAGCGAGCTCCTCGCTCGTGGCCCCTTGGCGGTGTCCACCGTCGATCTGGGCCTGGACGACCCAGCGGCGCACCGTCTCCTTGCCCAGGCCCTCGCGGCGCGCCACGGACTCTGCAGCAGCGGTCAGCGACGGGAACTCGGGCAAATGCTCCAGCACCTGGCGCACACACCGCTCCCTGATCTTCGGATCGATCTTCTTCGGCATGACACACATCCTTCCAACTCAAAAGGATGCGGCATCAAACCTGGGGCGGTTCAAGCAGCCTGCTCGGCTCCATGGGCACCGTCGGCGACGCACTGGACAACGCCGTGGCCGAAAGCTTCTTCGCCACCCTGCAAACCGAACTGCTCGACCGCCGCGACTGGCCCACCCGCGCCCAACTCGCCCGGGCCGTGTTGCGACCATTATTTGAATCCGGGCTGCAGGGTCGCCTGGGCTGACCACAGCGACGGTGCGAGCGGCTTGATGCGTCCCGGTCCCGGGGCGAACTCGGCAATGAACTCGTCCACGTAGCGCGTCGGCTTGCGCGGGGTCGCAGGGCCGCAGGACCATGTCGTACCGCTGCATGGTCCGCTCGGACGCCAGCGGGTCCGGTGCGACCAGCCACGGGTCACTGACGGCTTCCCGCCGGGTGCCGTCAACGGGCGGAGCCACGTACGAGGGGAACGCTCCGGGCGTCCAGCAGCCCAAAGGTCACGGCGCACGCCCTCCCACACGCGTCGCCAGGACCGTATCGACAGAGCTTCGCGCGCCGGGCCTGACCAACGGCGCATGGCCGGATACCTCGATCTCCGCGAGGCTGGTGCTCGCGCGGTACCCGATGGCTCGACCGTACACCCCTGTGCAGCCAGCGCATGGGAACAGGATAGTTCTTGCCCGAACTTGTCGTGCTGACCTAGTGTCGCGTTGGGTCGACTCCGTCTCGCTGTGGGCATGGGCATTGCGTAGCGGGGGGACGGTCCGTTGTTTCTGGCTCGGCATCGAGAGGGGGAATCGATGGAACGCATGGATCGATCAGTCGTGCTGCGGGGCGTCGCGCTTGCGGTGCTCGCCGGTGTCTGGGTGGCGTTGGCCGTGATGCCCGCGCTCGCGGCGGACAACAAGAAGTTCACGGTGACCAAGGGCGGGGCCGCCAACGCGCAGGACCTGCATGTCACGTTCGCCTGGACCGGTGGCGACATCCGGGTGGTCGGGGCGGTGACCGTCGCGCCGGACGCGCCGCCCGTCTGCGGCGCGCCCGCGGTCAAGGACAGTGACAACCCGCCCCCTGGGCCGAACACGACCAACACCGTGGAGTTGGACTGGGGCGCGGCCTGCGTCAACCCGGGGGACACGGTCGAGTTCGAGGTCAACACCGCACACGGCCCGCTGGCTGTCGCGGCCGTCAACTGGACCGGGGTGGCGGGCGCGCCCGGCGGCATCGAGGCGGCCGGGCCCGGCTCCTACTCGCTCACCGACCCCGATGCGGTGCCGGCTCTCGGACCTTGGCCGCTGCTGGCGGCCGGTGTCCTGCTCGCCGCGCTGGCCGGGCGTCTGCGGTCATTGGGTGCGTGGCGGGGTGAGCGGTCATGAGCCGCGCGACGGTCTGCGCGGTGCTGGTCGCGCTGTCGCTCTCCGCGGCGGGTGGGACGGCCGCCGCGGAGAGCGACAGCGCGACCAGCAC
>DATMJT010000309.1:0-17417 GCA_035553735.1 Pilimelia sp. | reverse complement strand
GGTCGGGGCGGGCCGGACGACCGGCGCGGCTTCTCCCGTGACCGCGACGACCGTGGCGGGTTCCGCGACGACCGGAGCGGTCCCGCATACCGGGCAGGGTCGGACCGGCGCGGCTTCTCCCGTGATCGCGACGACCGCGGCGGTGGTCGCGACAACCGGGGCGGCTTCGACCGATCCCGTTCCGACCACGTCGACGGCGCGCATCAGCCGCCGCGCACCGGGCAGCCGTCGGAGGAGCGCACCCCCGCCGGCCCCGGCTCCGAAGGCGGGCAGGAGCACCCCCGCGGGGACGCCGGTCCGCGCCCGCAGGCACCGGTCGACGGCAGCGACGCGGCCCGGTGGGTAGCGCCGGCCGACGACGTCCACCCGCGCACCCACCTGGCGGCGGACGCCGACGAGCCGACCCGGTCCGGTGACCGCGATTCGTCCACCGAGTGGGCCGACGACCGGGCGGCCCGTCCGCACGCCGGCGACGGTACCGACCGCGGCGCGTGGTCCGGCCCGTCGCTGGGTGAGGACATCCAGGCTGACGAACTCGACCGGGAGGTCCGGGCGGAGCTGCTGTCGCTGGCCCGACCGGTGGCGGACTCCGTCGCCCGCCACCTCGTGGCGACCGGGCGGCTGATCGACGAGGACCCGGCGGAGGCGCTCGCCCACGCGTTGGCCGCCCGCCGGCTGGCTTCCCGGATCGCCGCGGTACGCGAGGCGGTGGGCCTGGCCGCGTACCACGCGGGCGAGTGGCAGACCGCGATCGCAGAGCTGCGGACCTACCACCGCATGTCCGGCCGGCAGACCCATCTCGCCGTACTTGCCGACTGCGAACGCGCTCTGGGCCGACCCGAGCGGGCCATCGACCTGTACCGCGGCGCCGACCGCCGTGCGCTCGGCACGGCCGAGGCGATCGAGTTGTTGATCGTCGCGGCCGGTGCGCGAGTGGATCTGGGGCAGGCCGAGGCCGCTGCGGCGATGCTCCAGGTTCGTGAGTTGACGGCCGACGACGACCAGCCGTGGGCGGCGCGCCTGCGGTACGCGTACGCCGACGCGCTGCTCGCCGTGGGGCGCAAGGACGAGGCGCGGGAGTGGTTCGCCCGCGCGGCGGCGGCGGACGAGGATGCCGAGACCGACGCCGCGGAACGGCTCCTGGAACTCGACGGCGTGCTGCTCACCGACGACGAGCCCGAGGACGGTTCGGGCGTGGGGTCGTCCGACGAGCCCGTGGACGGTCCGGGCGTGGGGTCGTCCGACGAGCCCGTGGACGGTCCCGACGACCACGACCGGGCGGTGGCGCGGGGCGCCGGGCCCGGTGTGGACGCGGACCCCGACCCGGCGGCTGTGCCGGGGGAGGCGGCCGACAACGCCGGGGGACCGGATCGGGCGTGACGGAGCGCGGCGGTGAACCGGCCGAGCCCGGGCAGGCGTGCGGGCGCCACCTCGCGTCCGGGTACGACCTTGTGATCTTCGATCTCGACGGCGTGGTCTACCTGGTGGACCGGCCGATCCCCGGCGCGGTGGAGGCCCTCTCCCGCCTGCACGCCGACGGGCGGCCGGTGGCGTACGCCACCAACAACGCCGCCCGCAGGCCGGCGGAGGTGGCGAAGGTACTGAGCGGCATGGACGTACCCGCGACTGAGGCGCAGGTGCTCACGTCGGCGCAGGCGGCCGCGGCGGCGCTCGCCGAGCGGTTCCCGCCCGGTGCGCGCGTGCTGGTGGTGGGCTCCGACGGGCTGCGCGCCGAGGTCGACCAGGTGGGGCTCGTGCCGGTGCGCGGCGCCGACGACGCGCCGGTGGCGGTGGTGCAGGGCTACGGACCCGGGGTCGGCTGGGCCGACCTGGCCGAGGCCTGCGTGGCGGTCCGCGCCGGCGCGGTGTGGGTGGCCACGAACACCGACCCGACGCTGCCCACGGTCCGGGGTCCCCTACCGGGCAACGGTTCGCTGGTGGCCGCCCTGGCCACGGCGCTGGACCGGCGGCCGGACCTGGTCGTCGGCAAGCCCGAGCCGACGCTGTTCGCCACCGCCGCCCGGCGCGCTGGCGCCGGCCGCGCGTTGGTGGTCGGTGACCGGCTCGACACCGACATCGAGGGCGCACACCGGGCCGGGATGGACAGCCTGCTGGTGCTCACCGGCGTGAGCCGGCCGGCGGAGCTGCTCACGGCCCCGCCCGCCCGGCGACCCACCTACCTGGCGGCCGACCTCCGCGGACTGTACGAGGTGGACGGGGCCGTGCGGATCCCGGTCGGTGCGGCTCTCCCGGCGCGCGACGGCGGGTGGTGCGGGTCCGCCGACGACGGCGGCGGGTGGCGCGTGTCCGTCGACGATGACGGCGGGCTGTGCCTGGACGGCGCCGGGTCCGCGCTCCCCGCGCTGCGGCAGCTGTGTGCGGCGGCCTGGGCCGCCGCGCCCGGAACCCCGCCGGAGGCCCGGCGGGGCCCCACCACCGGGACGGCATCCGAACCCGGGGCCGCGCAGCGGTGCGCGGAGCAGCCCGTACGCCTGCGGGCGGCCTCGGACGCGGCGCGGGAGGCGCTGGCGGCGCTGGGACTGTGACCGAACGGCTCGCCCGGGTGCGGCACCGCCGCGACTCCCCGTGTCGTACCGCACGGATCTGCCCGGCGGGACCGGTAGCGTGAAAGCCGATCGTGCGGGATCGTGATTGGTGACGCGGAAGGATGCGGCGATGCAGGACGCGTGGCGGGCATACCTGGAGCTCGCTCTCGGGATCACCGAGGCATCGAAGAAGAAGGCGGAGAAGGTCGCCCGGAACCTCGTCGGCAAGGGCGGCACGACCGCCGGGCAGCTACAGGCCCTCGCCGAGGATCTGGTGTCGGCCAGCGCGAAGAACCGGCAGGCTCTCACGACGCTGGTCCGCACCGAGGTGGATCGCGCGCTGGGCGCCGTCGGTCTCGTGAAGGCCGAGGACGTGGCGGATCTGGCCGATCGGGTCCGGGAGCTGGAGCGAGAACTGGCCGATGCGCAGGCCCGGGCCGCGGCCGCTGAGGCGGCCGCGGCCGCGGCGCGCTCGACGCTGCACGTGACGGACACGGGCCCGGACGACCTGCTGCACGACCTCGCCGCCACCGAGGCGCTGGGCGCCCCGCTGGCCCCCGATCTGATCGGCGGCGCGGCACCGGAAGGCGCCGGCGCCGCGGCGCCCGCCGGCGTCACGGGTGCGGACGCGTCCGGCGGCCAGCCCGCCGCATCCGGCACACCGGCGAGAAAGGCCGTGGTGAAGAAGACGGTGGCGAAGAAGGCGGTGGCCAAGAGGGCGGCGGTGGCGAAGAAGGCGGTGGCCAAGACGGCGGCGGCCACAGATGCGGCTGCCGACCCGCCCGCCGGAAAGAAGGCCGCGGTGAAGAAGGCGGCCGCCAAGAAGACCGTGGGGAAGAAGGCGGGCGCCGAAAAGCCGGTGAAGAAGCGCGACAAGCCGGTGGGGAAGAGGGCGGGGACCACGTACGCGGCGGCGCCCGACGGTGCCGACGGGCGCGTCGCGAGGCCCGCAGCCGACGGTGACGGCGCGCCCGGCACCACGCCGGCGGCCCAACCGTGACCGGTCCGGTGGCCGGCTCGGCCGTCCCGTCGGGGGCGGCCACGGCGCACACCGGCCATCCCGCCGTCGACGCGGCGCTGGACGCGGTGGCCAACGCGGCGGACCTGCCGCCGGCGGACCAGATCGCCCAGTACGAGGCGGCGCACCGCACTCTCCAGGAGACCCTGGCCACCATCGACGAAGGCTAGCCACCCCGGCTCTGACGAGGACACACCGATGGCACGCCGTACCCGCCTCGACGCCGAGCTCGTGCGTCGTGGTTTGGCCCGCTCGCGCGACCACGCGGTGGCGCTCGTGGAGGCAGGGCAGGTGCAGGTCCGCGGTGCGCCCGCCCGCAAGCCGGCGGCCATGGTGGACCCGGCCGACCCGGTCCGTCTCGTCGGGGGTGACACGGGCCCGGAGTACGTCTCCCGCGGCGGGCACAAGCTCGCGGGCGCGCTGGCCGCCTTCACCCCGCGGGGACTGCGCGTGCCGGGCCGGCGCTGCCTGGACGCCGGGGCGTCGACCGGCGGGTTCACCGACGTGCTGCTGCGGGCGGGCGCCGCCGAGGTGGTGGCGGTGGATGTCGGCTACGGCCAGCTGGCCTGGAGCCTGCGCGGCGACGACCGGGTCCGGTTGCACGAGCGCACCAACGTGCGGACGCTGGAGCCGGACGCCATCGGCGGACCGGTGGCGTTGACGGTGGCGGACCTGTCCTTCATCTCCCTGCGTCTGGTGCTGCCCGCACTCGTCGCCTGCACCGACCCGGACGGTGACCTGGTGCTCATGGTCAAGCCGCAGTTCGAGGTCGGTCGGGAGCGGGTCGGCGCCGGCGGAGTCGTGCGCGACCCGGCGCTGCGGGCGGCGGCGGTGCGCGACGTGGCCCAGGCCGCGGCCCCGCGCGGCCTCGGGGTCGCCGGCCTGGCGGCCAGCCCGCTGCCCGGTCCGCGCGGCAACGTGGAGTTCTTCCTCTGGCTGCGCCGCGGCGCGCCACCGGTCGACGACGCCGAGCTGCGGGCGGTCACCGCGGTGACGCCGGTGGCGCCGACGCGGCCCGGCGCCCCCGGCGGCGGTGAGGTGGCCGGATGACCCGCTCGGCCCTCCTGGTCACCCACACCGGCCGGCGTGGCAACACCGTGCACGCGCGGACGGTGGCCACGGATCTGATCGCCTCCGGTTTCGAGGTGCGGGTCGTCGCCAGCGAGGCGGCCGAGCTGGACCTGCCCGGGCTGGTGCCGGTGGACGGACCGGACGCCGCCGACGGTGCGGAGATCGTGTTCGTGCTGGGCGGTGACGGGACGCTGCTGCGCGCGGCGGAGCTGGCCCGCCCGGCGAAGGTGCCGCTGCTGGGCATCAACCTCGGCAAGGTGGGGTTCCTGGCCGAGGCCGAGATCGGTGACCTCGACCAGGTGGTCCGGGCGGTGGTGGACCGCGCGTACACGGTGGACGAGCGGCTGACCGTCGACGTCGCGGTGGAGCTGGCCGGGCGGCTGGTCGCGGCGTCCTGGGCGCTGAACGAGGTGAGCGTCGAGAAGGCGGCCCGGGCGCAGATGCTGGAGCTGCGCGTCGACGTGGACGGCCACCGACTGTCCCGGTACGGCTGCGACGGGGTGGTGTGCGCCACTCCGACCGGCTCCACGGCGTACGCGTTCAGCGCCGGCGGTCCGGTGGTGTGGCCCGAGGTCGAGGCGCTGCTGCTCGTGCCGATCAGCGCCCACGCGCTGTTCAGCCGGCCGCTGGTCACGGCGCCCACGTCGGTCATCGACATCACCGTCGACCCGTACGCCGCGCTGGCGGTGCTGTGCTGCGACGGCCGGCGGGTGTTCGACCTGCCGCCCGGGGCCCGGGTGACCGTGCGCCGCGGCACCCTGCCGGTGCGGGTCGTGCGCCCGCGCGCCCGGTCGTTCACCGACCGGCTGGTGGCCAAGTTCGGGCTGCCGGTGGAGGGCTGGCGGGGCAGCGCCGGCTGAGCCGCCGGCCGTGCAGCTCCGGATGTGCCGCTCCGGATGTGCCGCTCCGGCCGCACCGTCGGCGGTACCGGTCCGGGGCGCCGTCGGCCGCGGCGGTCCTGGGGCGCCGTCAACTGTGCGGGCCCGGCCGGGCCGGTCGCCGGCGGCGACGGGCGGGCGCCGTCGACCGCTGGCTATCTGTCGGACCGCGCGGCTACTGTCGGGGGTTGTGCTGGAGGAGCTGCGCATCACCGGGCTGGGCGTCATCGAGGACACGACGCTGCCGCTGGCCAGCGGGATGAACGTCATCACCGGGGAGACCGGCGCCGGCAAGACCATGGTGGTCACGGGCCTGGGCCTGCTGTTCGGCGGCCGGGCGGACGCCGGGCGGGTGCGGGCGGAGCCCGGCCGCGCCGTGGTGGAGGGCCGGCTGCGGCTGACCGGCTCGGCGGGCGCCGCTGTGCACGCGCGGATCGTCGACGCCGGCGCGGAGGCGGACGAGGACGGCACGGTGCTGCTCAGCCGGACGGTGTCGGCGGAGGGCCGCTCCCGGGCGTACGTGGGCGGCCGGTCCGCGCCGGTGGCGGTGCTGGGCGAGGTCGGCGAGCACGCGGTGGCGGTGCACGGGCAGTCCGACCAGCTGCGGCTGCTGCGCCCGGCCGAGCAGCGGGCGGCGCTGGACCGGTTCGCCGGGGCCGAGCACGAGAAGCTGCTGGCGGCGTACCGGGAGGTCTTCCAGCGCTGGCGGCGCGCCAGCGACGACCTGGCCGACCGGCGCCGCCACGCCCGGGAGCGCAGCCAGGAGGCGGACCTGCTGCGCCTGGGGCTGGACGAGATCACCCGGGTGGACCCGCAACCGGGCGAGGACGAGGAGCTGCGCGCCGAGGCCCAGCGGCTGGAGCACTCCGAGGGGCTGCGCACCGCCGCCCAGCTCGCCTACCAGGCGGTGGCCGGCGGGGTGGACGCCGGGGACGACGCCCCGGACGCGACCGGCATGCTGGGCACCGCGCGCCGCGCCCTGGAGGCCCAGGCGGGGGTGGATCCGGCGCTGGCCGAGCTGGCCGGGCGGCTGTCGGAGGCGGCGGCGCTGGTCGGCGACGTCGCCGTGGAGCTGTCCGCCTACCTCGGCGGCCTGGACGCCGACCCCGCGCGACTGGAGGCGGTTTACGAGCGGCGGGCGGCGCTGCGCGCCCTGACCCGCAAGTACGCCGACGACGTGGACGGGGTGATCGCCTGGGCGCAGCGGGCCCGCACCCGCCTGGCCGAGCTGGACACGTCGGACGAGGCGCTGGAGGAGCTGGACCGGGAGTGCCGGCGGCTGGCGGCGGAGGCGGCCGAGCTGGCCGGGCGGCTGTCCGCCGCGCGTCGGGAGGCGGCCGACCGGTTCGCCTCCCAGGTCAGCGTCGAGCTGGCCGGGCTGGCGATGCCGCACGCGCGGGTCGACGTGGCCGTGCTGCCCCGCCCCGCCGGCCGTGGGGAGCCGGTGCTGACGGTCGACGGGGCGCAGGTGGGAGTCACCCCGGACGGCGCGGACGAGGTGGAGCTGCGGCTGCTGGCCCATCCCGGCGCGCCCGCGCTGCCGCTGCAGAAGGGCGCCTCCGGCGGCGAGCTGTCCCGGGTGATGCTGGCCATCGAGGTGGTGTTCGCGGGTGCCGGCGGCCCGCCGACGCTGGTCTTCGACGAGGTGGACGCCGGGGTCGGCGGCCGGGCCGCGGTGGAGATCGGTCGCCGGCTGGCCCGCCTGGCGCGCAGTCACCAGGTGCTCGTGGTGACCCACCTGCCCCAGGTGGCGGCCTTCGCCGACCGGCATCTCGTGGTGGCCAAGGACACCGGCGGCGCGGTGACGACCAGCGGCGTGCGGGTGGTGGAGGACACCGAGCGGGCCCGGGAGCTGGCCCGGATGCTGGCCGGTCTGCCCGACTCGGACCTGGGCATCGCACACGCCGAGGAGCTGCTGGCGGTGGCGGCCCGGGAGAAGCGGGGCTGACGCGCGGCGCCTCGAACGGTCGCCTCCGCGCGGCGCCGCGACGGACCGCTGCGCCGTGCCGCCGGTGGCGCCCGCGCGGCGCCGCGACGGACCGCCGGGCCATGACGTCGGCGGCACGGAGCCGCGGGCGGCCCGCGGGCCGCGCTCACCGTCGGTGTCCGGCCGCCAGGGGCGGCGGGCCCGACCGCGTTCACTGTCGGTGGGTACGCCGAGGTCAGCGCGTGACCCCCGCATGTCGGACACGCATTCGGCCCGGCCGCGTGCCAGGATGGGTGACGATGCGTCTACCCACGTTGCGCCGTACCCGGAGCGCCGAACCGGGCATAGTCGCGGGCACCGTGCGGCTGGACCGCCGGACCAAGCGTCTGGTGGGGCGGCTGCGGCCCGGCGACATCGCCGTCATCGACCACGTCGACCTGGACCGCGTGGCGGCCGACTCGCTGGTCGCCGTCGGCGTCGCGGCCGTGCTCAACGCCAAGCCGTCGGTGTCGGGCCGATACCCCAATCTGGGGCCCGAGGTCCTCATCCAGGCGGGCGTCCCGCTGGTGGACAACCTCGGGGAGAGCGCGTTCCAACTGCTGCGCGAGGGCGACCACGTGCAGGTCGACGGCGGCACCGTCCGGCTGCGCGGCGAGCCGGTCCTGCACGGCGTGCGGCAGGACGCCGAGTCGGTGGCCACGGCCATGGCCGACGCCCGCGAGGGCCTGTCGGTACAGCTGGAGGCGTTCGCCGCGAACACCATGGAGTACCTCAAGCAGGAGCGCGACCTGCTGCTCGACGGGGTCGGCGTGCCGGAGGTGGAGACGTCGATCGCGGGCCGGCACTGCCTGATCGTGGTGCGCGGCTACGACTACAAGGCCGACCTGGACGTGCTGCGGCCCTACATCCGCGAGTTCAAGCCGGTGCTGATCGGCGTGGACGGCGGCGCGGACGCGCTGGTCGAGGCCGGCTACACCCCGGACATGATCATCGGGGACATGGACTCGGTCACCGACGACGTGCTGCGCTGCGGCGCCGAGGTGATCGTGCACGCGTACCCCGACGGGCGCGCCCCGGGCCTGGCCCGGGTGCAGCAGCTCGGCGTGGCGGCCACCACGTTCCCGGCGGCGGCCACCAGCGAGGACCTGGCGATGCTGCTGGCCGATGAGAAGGGTGCCTCGCTCATCGTCGCGGTGGGTACCCACGCCACCCTGGTGGAGTTCCTGGACAAGGGGCGCGGCGGCATGGCGTCGACGTTCCTCACCCGGCTCAAGGTGGGCGGCAAGCTGGTCGACGCCAAGGGGGTCAGCCGGCTCTATCGGCAGAACATCTCCCCGTCCTCGCTGCTGCTGCTGGTGCTGTCGGCCATCGCCGCGATGGCCTCGGCCGTGGCGGTGTCCACCGTCGGCAAGGCGTACCTGGCCGTGGTCTCCGAGTGGTGGGACAACCTGATCTTCCAGATCCGGCAGCTCTTCTGACCCGCATCCACCGACCATGAGGCTGTGCCAGTGATCAACTTCCGGTACCACGTGGTGTCCCTCACCGCGGTGTTCCTGGCCCTGGCCATCGGGCTGGTCGTCGGCACGGCGGCGCTCAACGGGCCGCTGCTGGACGCGATCAACGACGAGGTGAACTCGCTGCGCGGCAACAACAGCCAGCTGCGCGAGCAGGTGAACCACCTCAAGGACGAGGTCAACCGCGAGGAGGAGTTCATCACCGCGGCCGCGCCCCGGGTGCTGCACCGCAGCCTGGCCAACCGCCGGGTGCTGCTGCTCACCCTGCCGGGCGGCCGGGACCACGCCGAGGGGGTGGCCGGCATGCTCACCACCGCCGGCGCCAGGATCACCGCGCGGGTGGACGTGGAGGACAAGTTCACCGACCCGCGCAACGGCGTGGAGCTGCTGGACCTGTCCGACCACGCACTGCCGGCCAGCGTCTCCGGGGGCAGCATCCCGGCCAACAGCGACGGGGTGGAGACGGCCAGCGCGTTGCTGGCCGCCGTGCTGCTGGATCGCACGCCGACGGTCACCGAGGCCGACCGGCGGGCGGTCGTGGCCGCCTACGACGCGGCGGGCTACCTCAACGTGGACGACCGGGTCACCGGCCCGGCGGAGCTGGCGGTGATCGTGGCCGGGCTGCCGTACACGGACCGGGAGGCCACGGAGAAGAACAAGGCCGTGGTGACCCTGACCGACCAGTTCGACAAGGCCGGCGCGGTGGTGGTCGCCGGGGTGGGCGTGGCGGGCACCGGCAACGTGGTGTCGGTGGTGCGCGGCGACCCGGCGCTGAGTAAGACGGTGTCCACGGTGGACAACGCGGGCACCGCGCAGGGGCAGCTGGTCACCGCCCTGGCGGCCGCGGAGCAGCTCGCCGGCCGCATCGGCCAGTACGGCCTGGGCGGCGGCGCGCAGGCCATGCTGCCCACCCTGGCGCCGTGAGGGCCCGCGCCGCCGGTACGGTGGGCGCGTGAGTCGGACACCCGCCGCGCCTCGGCCACCCGCCTCGACCCGGGCCCGCGCCGCGCGCAACCCCGGCGACCGGTGGGGCCGGGCGGGGCGGCTGTGTGTGCTGGCGTCCGGGGCGCTGGCCGCGCGGGCGGCGCTGCGGGCGGCCGGCGCCCTGCCGGGCGCGGCGGCGCTGGAGCGGACCAACTTCCGCGGCCGCCGCGTGACGCTGGCCGGCGGCCCGGCGCTGGCCGTGGGCGCGTCCGCCGCCGCGGCGCTGGGGGTTCGGTCCGGACCGGCCGCCGCGGCCGCGCTCGTCGCCGGCCTCGGCGCCGGCGCGGTCGGCCTGTACGACGACGTGGTGGGCGCCCGACCGGAGCAGAGGGCGGACAAGGGCTTCCGGGGGCACCTGGCGGCGCTGCGGCACGGGCGGGTGACCAGCGGGCTGGTGAAGATCGCCGGCGTGGGGGCGGCGGCGCTGGCCGCCTCGGCGCTGCTGTCGACCGGTGCCCGGCGCGCCACGTCGGCGGCCGGGGCGGCCGCGGACGTGGCGCTCGGCGCCGGGGTGATCGCCGGCACCGCCAACCTGGTCAACCTGCTCGACCTGCGCCCCGGCCGGGCGCTCAAGGCCGGAGTCCTGCTCGGCGGTGGCCTGCTCACCGGCCCGGTCGGCGGGCTGGCCGCCGGGCCGGTGGGCGCGGCCGCCGGGCTGCTGCCCGCCGACCTGGACGAGCGGGTGATGGTCGGCGACTGCGGCGCCAACGCGCTGGGCGCGCTGCTGGGCCTGGCGCTGGCCGCCCGCACCGGCCGCGCCGGCCGGGCGGCCCTGCTCGCCGGCCTGGTGGGGCTGACCGCCGCCAGCGAACGGGTCAGCTTCACCCAGGTGATCCAGCGCACGGCCGGGCTGCGCGAGCTCGACGCGCTCGGTCGGCGCCGGGACTAGGGTGCCCGGCCCGACCGCCGCCGCGCCGGCGGTGGGGCGGCTCGCCGGGGCGGCCGCGCTGATCGCCGTGCTCACCGTGCTGAGTCGGCTGGCCGGCTTCGGCCGTACCGCGGTGTTCGGCTGGACCGTCTCGGCCACCTCGCTGGGGGACATGTACCTGGCGGTCAACGCGGTCCCGAACGTGGTTTTCGAGGTGGTCGCGGGCGGGGCGCTGGCCAGCCTGGTGGTGCCGCTGCTGGCCGGCGCGGTGGCGGCCGGCGACCGCGACGCGGTCGCGGCCACGGCCTCGGCGCTGCTGACCTGGGTGCTCACCCTGCTGGTCCCGCTGGCGGTGCTGGTGGCGCTGCTGGCCGGGCCGATCGTGCGCGCCCTGGCCGGCGCGGACGCGTCTCCGGCCGAACTCGACACCGGCGTACGCATGTTGCGGGTGTTCGCCCCGCAGCTGCCGCTGTACGGGGTGGGTGTCGTGCTCACCGGCGTGCTGCAGGCGCACCGCCGCTTCGCCTGGCCGGTGCTGGCGCCGCTGCTGTCCAGCCTGACCGTCATCGGGGTGTACCTGGCCTTCGCCGCCGTGGCGGGCCGCGGCGCCGACATCGGCACCGCCGGGCGCTGCGGGGAGCTGATCCTGTCGGTGGGCACCACGCTCGGCGTGGCGGTGCTGTCGCTGTGCCTGGTGCCTCCGGCGCGGCGGCTGGGCCTGCGGCTGCGCCCGACCTACGCCCTGCCGCCCGACACCCGCCGGACGGTGGGGGGGCTGGCCGCCGCGGGGGCGGTCGCGGTCACCGCCCAGCAGCTGGCGCTGCTGGTGCAGCTGCGGCTGGCGCTGGCCGGACCCGACGGCGCCAACGTACGGTTCTTCCTGGCCCAGGCGGTCTACCTGCTGCCCTGGGCGGTCCTGGCGGTGCCGGTGGCCACGGCGGCCTACCCGGCCCTCGCCGAGGCTGGCGCCCGGTCCGAGGCCCGCCGCTTCGCCGGCCTGCTGGCCCCGGCCGCGCGGGCGGTGATCCTGCTGGGCTGCCTGGGCGCCGCGGCGCTGGTCGCGGTCGCCGACCCGGCGGCCCGGCTGCTGCTCGACGACGCCGCCGACCGGTCCGCGCTGGCCGCGGGCATCGTCGGCTTCGCCCCCGGCCTGCTCGGCTACGGGCTGTCCGCGCTGCTCTCCCGGGCCCTGTACGCGCGCGGGGCGCTGGCCGCCGCCTCCGTCGCGACGGCGGCCGGCTGGGCCCTGGTCGCGGTGGCGGCGGCGGGGCTGGCCGCCGCGCTGGCTCCCGCCCACCGGGTGGTCGCGCTGACCCTCGGCAACTCCGCCGGGATGCTGCTGCTCGGCGCGGCCCTGGTCGTGGCCGTGCTGCGCAGGTGCGGCCCGGCCGCGCTCAGCGGCCTCGGGCGCGCCGCGGCGGCCGGGGTGCCGGCGGGAGCGCTGGCCGCGCTCGCCGGGCTGGCCGCCGGTCGGCTCGCCGGGATGCTGGCGGCGGGCACCCCGGCCCCCGTGGCGGCCGTCGCGCAGGGCATGCTGTCCGGTATCGCGGTCGGGCTGGTGTTCGTCGCCGTGGCGTACCCGCTCGACCGGCGCGACGTCCGTCCGCTGCTGGCGCGCGGGGCCCGCGCGGTGCGCCGCCGGCTGCGCGGAGGCCGCACCGTGCGGACCGGGGCCCCCGCCCGCCAGGGCGGCACCGACGAGGGGGAGGGAGCGGACCGGTGAGGCAGCGACCGCGCCGCGGCACTCCACACACGCCCGGCGGTCGCCGGTGAGCGGCCCCCCGCAGGTGCCCGACGGGGCGACAGCGTCGGTCCGACCCCGACCCGGCGGCGGGCCGCTGCGGGTGGCGCTGGTGCTGGGCTCCAGCACCGGGGGCATCGGCGCCCACGTCCGGTCCCTCGCCCGCGGGCTGGTCCGCCGGGGCCTGGTGGTGACGGTGTGCGGGCCGGCGGCCACCGACGCGCAGTTCGGCTTCGCCGCCGCCGGGGTGGCCTTCCGCGCCGTGGAGATCCGGGCCAACCCGCGCCCCGGCGACGTGCGGGCGGTGCGGGCGCTGCGGGCCGCGCTGCGCGACACCGGCGCCGACCTCGTGCACGCCCACGGCCTGCGGGCCGGGTTCGTGGCCGCCCTGGGCCGCGGCGGTCGGCCGCTGGTGGTCACCTGGCACAACGCGGTGCTCTCCCGGGGGCTCCGCGCGGTGGCGCACCGGCTGCTGGAGCGGGCCGTGGCCCGGGCCGCGGACGTGACGCTGTGCGCCTCGGCCGATCTGCGGGCCCGCGCGGCGGCGCTCGGCGCGCGCGACGCCCGGCTCGGCGAGGTCGCGGCCCCGGCGCTGCCGCCGCCGCGGCGGGGCCGGGCCGCGGTGCGGGCCGAGCTGGGCGCCGGCCCCGACACCCCGGTGGTGCTGTCCGTCGGCCGGCTGCACCCGCAGAAGCGGCACGACGTGCTCGTCGACGCGGCGGCCCGCTGGCGGGGCCGCGACCCGGCACCGGTGGTGGTGATCGCCGGCAGCGGCCCCGGCTACCTGGCCCTGGCCGCCCGCATCTCGGCGGCCCGCGCCCCGGTGACGCTGCTGGGCCACCGCGCCGACGTGGCGGACCTGCTGGCCGCAGCCGACCTGGCCGTGGTCACCAGCGACTGGGAGGCGCGGCAGCTGTTCGCCCAGGAGGCGCTGCGGGCCGGCGTACCCCTGGTCGCCACCGCCGTCGGCGGCCTGCCCGACCTGGTCGGCGACGCGGCGGTGCTCGTGCCCCCCGGCGACCGCGACGCCGTCGACGCGGCGATCACCCGGCTGCTGGACGACCCGGACCTGCGCGCGGCGTACGCCGGGCGGGGCCGGGAGCGGGCGCGGCAGTGGCCCACCGAGGAGCAGACCGTCGCGGCGGTCGCCGGCGTCTACGCCGAGCTGCGCCCGACCCTGCCGCCCACCGGGGAGGACTAGAGTGCTGCGCCGGGTCGCCCCCGCCCTGGCCGCCCTCGCCGTGGCCGCGGCGTGCGCCGTCGCGTTGGCCGTGCGGCCGCCGGCCGGCGGCCCGCAGGAGCCGGTGGACTACGTGGTGGTGGTCGGCGTCGCCGGGCTGCGCTGGGAGGACGTCGACCCGCAGAGCACCCCCACCCTGTGGGCGGCGGCCGAGCGCGGCTCGATCGGCGCGCTGTCGGTGCGCTCGGCGCGCCAGCCGACCTGCCCGGTCGACGGCTGGCTCACCCTGGGCGCCGGCAACTACGCGGCGTGGCGGCAGGGTGGGGCCAGCGACCGCTGCCCGCCGTTCGCGGTGTCCATCCGGCGGCCCGACGCCACCGGCGCCCACCTGCCCGACCAGCGGGCCGTGGTGAGCCTCAACAAGGAGAAGCTGCCGTGGGGCGCGGTGCCCGGGGCGCTGCCCGAGTCGGTGCGCTGCACCGTGGCCGTCGGGCCCGGGGCCGCGGTCGCCGCCGCCCGGCCGTTCGGCCGGGTCGACCGGTACGAGCCCACGCTGCCCACCGACCCGGCCCGGCTGCTGGCCTCCTGCGTGCTCAGCATCGTCGACGCCGGAACCGTGTCCGGCGACGACCCGGGCACCAGGCGCGCCCAGGCCCGGGCCGCCGACCGGCGGCTGGCCCGGGTGCTGGCCGCCCGGCCGCCCAGCTCGCTGGTGCTCGTCGCCGGCGTGTCGGACACCGACGCGGCCTCCCGGCTGCACGTGGCGGTGGCCGACGGCCCGGGCTGGCAGCGCGGCTGGCTCACCTCGCCCAGCACCGGCCGGGTCGGCTACCTGCAGCTGATCGACCTCGCCCCGACCGCGCTGGCCGCGCTGGCCAAGCCGGCGCCGCAGCGGCTGTTCGCCGGGCAGGCCGCGCACCGGGTGTCGGGTCGGCCGGACGACCTGCGCGCCGCGATCGCGGCCCCGGCCGACGCGGACCGGGAGGCCCGCGCCCAGCGGCGCATCGCCGGCTCCTTCTTCGCCGTCCTCACCGCCGCGCAGGTGCTGCTGTTCCTCGCGGTGGTGCCGCTGCTGCGCCGGGCCCGCCGGCACGCCGGGCCCGGCGGCGCGGCACCGGCCCCGCGCCGGCTGCTGGCCGTGGCCGAGACGCTGCTGGTCGCCGCGGCGCTGGCGATCCCGACCGCGCTGGTGGCCGACCTGGTGCCCTGGTGGCGCAGCGGCCGGGCCGGGCTGTTGTTCACCGCCGCGGCGCTGGCCGTGCTGGCCGCGGCCACGGCGCTGGTGCGGGCGGCGCCCGGGTACCGCCGCACCCTGGGGCCGGTGGCCGCGGTCGCCGCGTTCGCCGCCGCGGTGGTGGCCGCGGACGTGGTGACCGGCGCCCAGCTGCAGCTCAACGGCGTCGCCGGGTACTCGGCACTGGAGGGCCGCCGGTATGCCGGGCTGGGCACCGTCGGGCTGGGGGTGCTGATCGCCGGGGTGCTGCTCGGCGCCGGGTATCTGGCCCAGCGGGTCCGCCGCGCCTGGCGCCCGGCCGTGGTGGTCGGCATCGGCGGCGTCGGCGTCATGCTGGTGGGCAGCCCGTACCTCGGGGCCGACGCCGTCGGCGCGGTGGCCCTGACCGCGGGAGTGTGCATCGCCGCGGCGATGAGCACCGGCGGCTGGCTCACCCTGGCCCGGCTGACCTGGGCCACGCTGGCCGGGCTCGCGGTGACGGTGGGATTCGCGGTGCTGGACCTGCGCCGGGCGCCGGAGCAGCGGGGCAGCCTGGGCCGGTTCCTGAGTACGCTCGGCGAGGGCACCGGCGGGCCCGCCGTGCACCGCACCGGCGCGGCGAACGTCACCACGCTGGCGACCAGCCCGCTGACCCTGCTGGCGTTGCTGGCCGCGGTGTTCGTGTGGCTGGCACTGCTGCGGCACTGGGGCGGCCTCAAGCGGCTCTACGGCATCTACCCGGCCATGCGGGCCGCCGCCGCGGGCATCGCCGTGGCGACGCTCATCGCCGGCGTGGTCGCGCTGCGGGTGCTCGACCACGCCGCCGACCGCACCCGCCCACCGGTCGCGCCGCCGTCGCCGCCGCGCCCGGCGGCGGCGCCCGCGGCGGGCCCGGCTCCGGTGTCCCCGCCCGGCCCGGCGGCGGCGCCCGCGGCGGGCCGGGACACGGCGCCGACGGGTGAATCGGCCGCCGAGTCGCCGGCGGCCGCGGGTGGTGCGTCGTCGCCCACCCCGGGGGAAGTGTTACCGTCGAGTCCCGTGGATCGCGTGATCTAGCGACCGCACCAGCCGACCACGGGAGCAGGCCTTGGCCCCTTCAGCACGGACGACCAGGCACATCTTCGTCACCGGGGGCGTGGCCTCCTCGCTCGGCAAGGGGCTCACCGCCTCCAGCCTCGGCAACCTGCTGACCGCCCGCGGGTTGCGCGTCGTCATGCAGAAGCTCGACCCGTACCTCAACGTCGACCCCGGCACCATGAACCCGTTCCAGCACGGTGAGGTGTTCGTCACCGAGGACGGTGCCGAGACCGACCTGGACGTCGGCCACTACGAGCGTTTCCTCGACCGCGACCTGTCCGCCGCGGCCAACGTCACCACCGGCCAGATCTACTCGGCGGTGATCGCCAAGGAGCGGCGCGGCGAGTACCTCGGCGACACCGTCCAGGTCATCCCGCACGTCACCAACGAGATCAAGGAGCGGGTCCGGGCCATGGCGGCCCCCGACGAGTCCGGCCGGGCACCGGACGTGGTGATCACCGAGGTCGGCGGCACGGTCGGCGACATCGAGTCGCTGCCGTTCCTGGAGGCGATCCGGCAGATCCGCCACGAGATCGGCCGGGACAACTGCTTCTACCTGCATGTCTCCCTGGTGCCCTACCTCGCACCGTCCGGCGAGCTGAAGACCAAGCCGACGCAGCACTCGGTGGCCGCGCTGCGCAACATCGGCATCCAGCCCGACGCGCTGGTGTGCCGCTCCGACCGGGAGATCCCGGAGGCGATGAAGCAGAAGCTGTCGCTGTACTGCGACGTGGACCCCGAGGCCGTGATCGCGGCACCGGACGCGCCGAGCATCTACGACATCCCGAAGGTGCTGCACCGCGAGGGACTGGACGCGTACGTGGTGCGGCGGCTGGGCCTGTCCTTCCGGGACGTGGACTGGCGGGCCTGGGACGACCTGCTCGACCGGGTGCACCACCCGGTGCACACCGTGACGGTGGCGTTGGTCGGCAAGTACGTGGACCTGCCCGACGCGTACCTGTCGGTGAGCGAGGCGATCCGCGCGGCCGGCTTCGCCCACCGGGCCCGGGTGCGGCTGCGCTGGGTGCCCAGCGACGACTGCGCCACCGCGGCCGGGGCGGCCGCCGCGCTGTCCGGGGCCGACGGGGTCGTGATCCCCGGCGGCTTCGGGGTGCGCGGCATCGAGGGCAAGATCGGCGCGGTCCGGTACGCCCGGGAGAACGGCGTGCCGATCCTCGGCCTGTGCCTGGGGCTGCAGTGCATGACCATCGAGGTGGCCCGGCACCTGGCCGGGCTGGAGGGCGCCGACTCGACGGAGTTCGACGAGACCGCGCCGCACCCGGTGATCGCCACGATGGCCGACCAGCAGGACATCGTCGCCGGCCGCGGGGACCTGGGCGGCACGATGCGCCTGGGCGCGTACCCGGCCACGCTGACGCCGGGGTCGCTGGTCGCGGAGG
>DATMJT010000308.1:0-11186 GCA_035553735.1 Pilimelia sp. | reverse complement strand
CGGGTGGGGCGGGTGACGGTGGCCCCGTTGACGGTCACGGTTTCCCAGGACAGGGTGGTCTGCCCGGTGCCGGGGATGGTGACGCTGGTCGGCACGTACCGTCCGGTGGGGGTGCCGGTGGGGCGGGTGAACGCCACCACGGTGCCGCTGATGTCGGTCAGGGTGTAGCTGTCACCACTGGTGGTGTAGGTCAGGGTGAGGTCCTCGGCGCCGGGTTCCGGGGTGAACGTGGCCCCGGCCGTGGTGGTGGCTTTGCGGGTGAATCCGACGCTGTCGCCGTCGGGTAGACCGGCCTGCACCAGGGAGCCGGTCACGGTCAGCCCGGTGTAGGGGGCGCCGGACTCCTCCACGGCGGCGCTGGACACCCAGCCGGGGCCGAACATCGGGTCGACCACGCTGGCCTGGCGGGTGTTGTAGGTGCGCGACAGGGTCAGGTCGGAGCCGAAGGAGTCCACCGACACGTCGGTCTCGGCGATGGTGAGGTTACCGGTGAGCAGGTTCACCGACCCTGGGCCGACACTGGTGGCGGCGGCTGTGCCGCTGTTGCGGTTCAGGGTGAACGTGACCGCGCTGGTCGCCGTAGCCCCGGTGCCGGTGAACACCGCTTGGACTTGCAGCGGCCCGTCCAGCGGGTCGGGTCCGGCCTCGGCGGCGTTGACGGTGGCCTCGGCGTTCCAGTTCAGCTTCGGGAACTGCCCGGCACCGGTGGTGGCCAGCGGCCACGACGCCACCGGGGTGCCTCCGGCGGCCAGGGTCACATCGGCCGTGGCGATGGTGGCCCAGGTGTCGGTGTCACCGCGCCGCCACTGGTACGTCACCCCGGTGGCTGTGGACTGCCCGACGCCTTCCAGGATGGTCCGGCCCGCAGACAGCGCGCCCGGCTTAGGGCTGATCAACGCGCCGGCGCCGACGTTGAACGAGTATTCCGTGACCGGGGACAGGTTCCCTGCGCGATCGCGGGAGCGCACGTACAGGGTGTGCGGGCCATCGGAGGCCGGGGTGAGGCTGACCGTGGCGCCGCCACCGAGGCTGGCGGCGTTGACCACGGTGGTCGGCGGGTTGCTGTCCAGCCCGTACACGAACGCCGAGACATCGCCCACCCCGTTGGCGCCGAACGTGAACGACCCTGCCGTACCGGCCTGGCCGGACCACACGTTGGCGCCACTGGGGTACGCCGTGGAGGTCACAGTCGGGCCGGCGGAGGGCACCACGGTGTCCACAGTGAACTCGCACAGCCCGGACCAGGAGCCCCACACGATGCTGTCGTAGCCGCGCACCCGCCACGCATAGCTGCCGCCGTCGCTCAACTGCCCGGCCCACACGGTCGCACTGATCGTTGACCCGGACGCCGCCGGCGCCGGCGAGGCCACACCCACCTGGGTGCCGCTGAGCGTGAGCCACTCGAACTCCGCCCGCACCTGGTTCTCATCATCACTGATCACGGCGTGCAGCTGCGGCGTGGTGGTGTTGACGAACGGACGCCCCGCCCCGGTCACACACGCGGTCGACGGGGTGGTGGACCGGCTGGCCACCGTCGGATAGCCGGTGTAGACCACCCACATGGACGGATTGTTGTTGAACTCCTTGTAGCTGGCCGTGTCGGTCTCGCTCGCAGCACGCAACCCAATGTTGATATTGGCGGCGGCGCTGGCCTGGGCCTGGCGGGCATGCTCGGTGACGTTCAGCGACACCACACCAGCCGCCGCGCACCCCGCCCGGCCCAGGTTGGTCGTGGCCGAGTCCAGCTGCGTGGTCATCGCGGGCTGGTTGTTCCAGGTCGTGCTGGAGGTGGGAGCCGACGCTAGGGCGTAGGCGCCGAACGTCGTCGGCGTGCACGAGGCTGAGTAGTTCAGGTCGAGATCCAGCCGCGCCGACAGCAGATGCTTGCCCTGCCACGGCACGTTGCTGGCGTTCATGACGAAGTACGACCGGTACTTCGTCGCCCCCGCGTTGGGCGTGCCGATGCGTGCTTGGGAGCTGGAGTTCCAGTAGCTGGTCGTCGGCGCCGCCGAGTTGGTGTACGTCCAGTTACGCCGCGGCAGCGTGTACCCCGGGTCGATATACACCGGGAACGCGGTGTCCGCAGCGGTCAGCAGCCCCGCATTGGGTGTGATCGACAGGCTGCCCGCGGTAGACTCCACCGGCATCGTGGCGAACCGCCCGTCACCGCGCGGGTCCAGTGCCCGGCTGGTATCCCGATGATCCCCGGCGAAGTCCTCGTCCCACATCGCCGGCGTCGATCCGACGAACATGACCTCACCGGTGGTGTCCACCACCGACAGGTTGCCCGCCTTGTCCGCCCGGGTCATGGCACCCTTGCCCGACACGCCGAACGTCAGCTTCGCCAGCTTGGGGTTTCGCGCTGCCTCCGGCGTCTTGACCACCAACACCTGAGCGAACCCGTCCACGTCCGCCCGTAGACGCAGGTCCACCCCCGGCAGCACCTCCGCGTACACGGCCGTGTCACCTTCGAGGCTTGGCGCGGGCAGCTCACCGGTCGGCGAACCCAGCGCCAGCGTGCTTCTACCCTGCCGCAGAGTCACCATCGGCGCCGCGCCGCCGCCGGAGAACGCCACGTCCACCACGGCGGCCTTCGGCGCCACCACCCCATCCGCCCGAACGACCAACGTCGTGTCCACCGGCGCCCAACCACCATCACGACGCACCCGCACCGGCCGGAACCGCTGCTCTACCGACACCGTGCCGTTCGGGTGCGCCCACGCCTCATCGGTCTCCGTGGTCAACCCGGTGATCAGCACCCGCTTGCCCGTCATCCGCGCCGTGACCAGCGCGGCCGCCTCATCCGGCCGGGACAGCTCCCCGCCCGCCTCTGGGGCGACCGGCGTGGGCTCCGCCGCGGCCGCCGGCCGCGCGGGCACGCTCACCAAGCCAGCGGCCAAAGCAGCGCCCAGCACCCCCGCGACGAGTCGCCCACCTGCGGTTGACCTCGCACGCCCCCAGGAGACCACAGACATCAATGCAGACGTGCGCATGGCGAAACCGCCCACCAAAGCTCCCCAGCTCAGAGCACCGCCAATGCAGCGGGCCCCAAGACCGTACGGGTGCACAAGGGACGGTGAACAAGAGCACAACGGAACCTTGTTGGTTGCGAACAGGTATCCCAAGCGCCCGGACGAACACCACCAACCCGACCGGCCGACCCAACAGCACAAGCGCTCCGGCGCAACCCGACACCTAGCGACGACGGGCACCAAAACAGACAAGCTGAGCAAGCCGGAAGAGGGAGTCACGAAGATCCCAGCCGCGCAGCCTAGGTCAGGCAGGAGGAACCTTCAGCAGGCCCTGACCCTCTGCGGCGAGCAGCCCGTCCCCGTCCGCGGGCACCATCCCGGGGTGGATCATCCGCTGGAACTCGAAGGTCGGCGGCGTGCCCGGCGGGAGCTCGCGCAAACCGTCGGCCCATTCCTTCAGCCGCGCAGCGCCGGTCGGGTCCTTGTCGTCAAGCACTCCCACGTGTCCCCCGAACGTTAACTCGCCACCGAGTAACCATCGCCGCGGTGTACAGGTACGGCGGACAAGCCGAACACGCTGCCCATCAGTCGACTACACCTCCGCCCGATCCTCAGCGAGCCTGATGGGCAGGACCGCGGCGAAGGGGAGAGCGATGACCACCGGTATGATCTTCAAGCGGTGTGGCTGCCGCAACAGCGCGGGCCAGCGGTTGGAGAAGGCCTGCCCGCGCCTGCCCGAACGCGGTCACGGCAGCTGGTACTTCCACTGCACGGCCACCAACCTGCTCGGCCGCCGCGAGCGGGCCCGCCGCGGCGGCTACCCGTCCCAGGCCGCGGCCCGCCACGCCCGCGACCAGTGGCTGACCATCACAGCAGCATCCCGCACCGCCCAGGGCTGGACCGTCGAGAGGTGGCTGCGGCACTGGCTCGACACCCGCACCCACCTGCGACCGACCACCCGCTTCCACTACACCCGCGACGTGGACAACGTCCTGATCCCGTACCTGGGCCGCTACCGCCTCGCCGACCTCGACGCCCGCCTGCTCCGGTCGGTCTTCGTCCAGATCGCCGCCATGACCAACAGCAAGGGACGCCCGCAGTCCGCTTCCGCGATGCAGCACCTACGCACCACGCTACGCGCCGCGCTCAACCTCGCGGTGAAGGAAGGGCTGCTCGACTGCAACCCGGCCCGGCACATCGAGGTCACCGGCTACCAACAACCTCACGCAAGAGTATGGACCGATACCCGCGTCGAGCACTGGGCCCAGACCGGCGACCGCCCGGCCGTGGCCGTGTGGACCGCCGAGCACCTCGCCACCTTCCTCGGGGCGGTCACCGACGATTCGCTGTTCGCGTTTTGGTGGCTCGCCGCCCTGCGCGGCCTACGCCGCGGCGAGGCGTGCGGGCTGCGCTGGACCGACATCGACCTGGTCCGAGGCACGCTGACCATCGAGCGCAACCGCACCACCGCCGGCTACGCCATCGTCGAAGGCGACCCGAAAACCCCGGCCGGTCGGCGGACCGTCGCCCTGGACAAGCGCACGGTGCAGGTGCTGCGCGCGCACCGCCGCCGCCAACTCGACCAGCACGCCCCGGCCGCGGAGAACGGCACACCGCGGGCCGACACCGGCTACGTGTTCACCCGCGAAGACGGCCTGCCGATCAACCCGAACTACGCCACCACCCGCTTCCGCAAACTCGTCCAGCGCGCCGGCCTGCCACCCGTGCGGCTACACGACCTACGGCACGGCGCCGCGTCCCTGGCGCACCAGGCCGGCGCCGACCTCAAGACCCTGCAGGACCTGCTCGGCCATTCCAGCATCGTGGTGACCGCCGACACCTACACCAGCGTCCTACCCCACGCACAACGGCGCTGCGCCGACGCCACCGCCGCCCTAGTCCTCGCCGCCGCCCGCCGCACCCACAAGAAGATCAAGACCAGGGCGCGGAAGAACCACCCCGACCGCCGGCCGCAATCAGGTGCCCCCACCGCGGCGACACCCCCACCAGCCGCGAAGCGGCAGGCCAGGAAGCCGCAGCACGGGAAGAGGACCAAAGAACACCCGGCACCCACGTCGCATCCACGTGACACCCACCGTCCACACCGCCCGGACAACGAAAAGGCCCGAACCACGTTTCCGCAGCTTGGGCCTAACTCGATCTTGCGCGCCCGAAGGGACTCGAACCCCTAACCTTCTGATCCGTAGGCGACGTGAGGGCGAGCTTCAGAAGGAACTCCGGTCGCGTCGGTGTCCGTCCGGCCGGTTCCGGTCGCGTAGCTCGACGTCCGAGCACAACGCGAGCACACACAAGATCGCTCATCGTGCCCGATCGGCGGCGCATGGTGGCGGCGTCACCGGCAAGTCGGTACGCCGCGGTGCCGCGGCCTGGCGGTGCGCCTGTGTCCAGGACAAGGTAGCGGCCAATCAGTACAGCAGACTGAGCACGGTGTAGCACGCGAGCGCCACGGCCATCGTGGCGACGCCCCACCACCGAACGCGGGGGAAGAGGAACCACCAGGCGACCGTCGGCACGGCGAGCGATACGACGGCCCCGAGGCTGTAGGCCGCGAACCACAGCTGCCACGGTTGCGAGGCGAACCCGCCCAGCTGCAATAGGGCCATGAAGCCGAAGCTGAAGCCGCCCACCACCCCGACAGACACGAGCGACAGGGCGATCGCTATCCGCGCCGCCAACGGCAGGCGCCGCCGCCCGGCGTCTGCCCCCGACGAGTACGCCATGTGAACTCATCCCACCACTCGGATCCGGTCGGCGCCCAGGAACTCGGTTCCGTCGCGCAGCCTTCCGATCAGCCGCAGGGTGGTGTCGCCGGGTTTGATGCCGAGGCCCGACGGGGCGACGTGCAGGAGCAGGTCGAGCCGGCCGTCGCCGTTGACGTCCTCGGCCCGGGCCGTGCATGCCGCCTGGACCCTGGCAGGGCCGAACCGCACGCTGTTGCTGTCGACGGTGGTGGCGTCGAAGCTGTCGGCCGAGAGGATGGCGACCGGTGTGACGCCCCTGCTCGTCGGGTTGATCGGATTGCCCACCGACCCGGGCTTGACGTCGATGGGCGCCAGGTTGTGGGTCACGTAGGTTGTGGCGCCGTCGTCGTCGGTCAGCACGAGGGTCACCCGTAGCGGTTTGCCGGCGGGCACGGTTGCGCTCACCTTCACGCCGGTGAAGACCTGCTCGGCGCCTGGCTGGCCGAAGTACCAGTCGTAGTCCACAATGGCGCCGTCCGGGTCTGTCGACGCCGCCCCGTCCAGGCTCAGCCGATTCCCATCGAGACTGACCCGCACCGATCCCGTCGGTGCTCGATTGGGGCGCGTGGAACTCCTCACCGACTCGACATGGTCAGCGGTTCCTCGTCCGGCGAGAGACACGGTCAAGCTCTGGTGAAGCCGAGTGCGCGGTAGCCAGGCATGCGGCGTTGCAGCGAGGCGGCGAGGATCGGCGCTGCTGGGTCGTGGTAGTCGTGGACCTCGGCGACGTCCTTGCCGGGTGCCGTGCGGATCACGCGTCCGGCACATTGGACGAGTAGTCCGTCGTAGGAGATCGGGCCTGCGAGGAACAGGGTGTCGAGCGCTGGGGCGTCAAACCCTTCGCCAATGAACGGTGTGGTGCCGATGACGAGCAGGCCGTCACCGGCCTTGGCGTCGGCAAGCCGGTCGACGGCGGCCCGCCGGTCGGTGGTGCTCATGGAGCCTTGCAGGACGAGCGCCTGATTCCCACGCGTGGCGAGGATCGCGGTGAGGGCCTCGACGTGGGCGACGCGGCGGGTGAGGACGAGGCAGTTCCGCCCCCGTGCGAGCGATGCGGCGACATCGTCCGCGATCTGGGTGTTCCGTCGCCCGTCGACTGCGAGGAGCCGGTGTACCTCGGCGAGCGCGCCTGGCATGTCGAGGTTCACCTCATCGGCTTCGAATACGGTTTCGTGGATGTGCAGCACCCGTTGTGGGCCGGCGTCGAGGTCCAGCGCGGCGGCGATCGTGCCCTGCTCCTGTTCGGTCATGGTGTGCCGGATCGGGCCGAGTTGCCAGGTGACGAGTTGGCCGAGCCCGTCCCGGCGCGTGGGGGTGGCGGTGAGGCCGAGCCAGAACTGCGCGGCGATGCGTTTGACGGAGTGCTCGTACGCGGCGGCGCCGAGATGGTGGCACTCGTCGACGATAACGTGCCCGTACCCCTCGGTGAGGGTGGCGATGTCGTCGCGCCGGGCGAGGGAGGGCAGCAGGGCGATGTCCACCGTGCCGGAGAGCTTGCGGCGGCCACCACCGAGTTGACCGGCCCGGATGCCGAGGAACTGTTCGATGCGTTCGCGCCACTGGTCGGCCAGGGCCTTGCGGTCGACGAGCACCAGGGTGGAGGTGCCGCGTTCAGCGATCACGGCGCAGGCCATGACGGTCTTGCCGGAGCCGGGCGGGGCGACGAGCAGCCCGTCGTCGTGGGCGAGCACCGCACCGACCGCGGTGGCTTGCCTGGTGGTGAGCGCAGCGGTGCACGCGATGTCGATCTCCCGGCCCGGGTTGCGTACGTCAGCGACGACCAGCCGTGATCCGGCCTGTTCGACGATCGTGGTGATGGTGTGGCGCAGGCCGCGCGGCAGGATGAGCCGGTCGTCGAGGGTGAGGTCGTAGCCGCGGATGAACCGTGGCGTGTCCCAGGTCGATTTGCGCAGGCGTTGCAGTTCGTAGAACTTCGGGTTCGCCATCGCGGCGGCGTGCTTGAACGTGGCGAGGGCGGCCGGGGTCAGCTGTGCCGCGTCGATGCTCAGACCGGCGCCGGCCTCCGCGTGAACAATCGGCGGTAGGGCGGGGTGGACGCGGGTAGCGGTTGATCGGCTCATCGCGGCGACGTCGGTGCCGGTGGTGGTGCGTTTCGCCTGACGGGCGAGGCGTTCGGCGTCGCCCGGGCTGAGCCGGTCCAGCGTCGACAGGAACGCCCACTGATCCTCGTACGGCTCCAGCGTGGCGAGGTCGAGGAAGGTGGTTAGCCCGTGGTCGCTGCGGCGGCGACCCTGTAGCGGCGCGGCGATCAGGTTCCCGAAGCCGCCGTCGGGAAGGACGTCCTGGTTGGGGAACAGCCGGTCGTAGGAGCGCAGGTCCATCGACCCGCGCAGCACCATCGCCTCGTGCAGCAGCACGGTGCCGACAGCCCTGGCGACCGCCGCCTGGACCGGGCCGGTGAAGAAGATCCACACATGGGCGCCACGACCGGACTGGGAGATCTCCAGCCCGGCCGGCACGCCGCTGGCCCGGGCCGCCTTGATGTAGGCGAGGGCGTCGAGCATCGCCGTCGGGCCGTCGAAGTCGGCCACCACGAAGTGGCACGCGTTGCCGGGCAGCAGCGGGTACAGGCCCATGAACACGTCGCCGACCAGGTGCGCGACGACGACCTCCGCCGTACGCGGCAGGTAGGCGGCACCGCGCCGGTCCATACCCCTGCGCCAGCCACCGGCGACCGCGGGCATCCACCCGGCCGCCCCGGTACGGCTGTTCTCCCACCGCACCGCGTACACGTCGGTGCGGGCCTGGAACCGGTTGTTGAACAGCGCCAGCTTGTCCCGCACCGATGACGCCATCGTGACCAGGCCCGGCGTGGCGACCGGTGCCGCGAGTTGCTCCGGCGCCGGCGCCGTGTCGTGGCCGCGCAAGTCCAGTAGCCGGGACAGGCGGGCGTTCTCCGCCCGCAACCGCTGCACCTCCCGGCGAAGACCAGCGAATTCGTCCACGGCGGCCATCCTCGTCGACCGGTACCGGACAACCGCGGTGGAGGGGTCGTTACCATCTGCCGATGGCATCGAAGCGGACCGCGGCGCTCGTCGCGATGATCGAAGAGGCCATTGTCGACGCGTACAACGAAGACGAGCAACTCACCAGCCTCTACACAATGATCGAAGACCACCTGGCGATGCCGTTCACCACCACTGTCCTCGGCGTCGAAGTCACCGTGCGGAAGGTCGACCTGACCGATGACCGCGTCGTGGCGATCTGTTCCCGGGGCCGGGAACGGCAGCGGATCGACCTGCTCGACCTGCCGCTGCCCGCCCCGCCACCGGACGGCGCCGCCTGGATCGACGCCTACCGGCACTGGGCCGGGCGGTAGGCCACGGTGAGCGAATACCAGTACTACGAGTTCACCGCCGTCGACGGGCCTCTCACCAGCCGGGAGCAGGCCGAACTGCGGGCGCTGTCCACCCGCGCCGACATCACCGCCACCAGCTTCGTCAACACCTACCACTGGGGCAACTTCAAGGGCGACCCGCGCAAGCTGATGGAGCGGTACTTCGACGCGCACCTGTACCTGGCGAACTGGGGCACCCGCCAACTCATGCTGCGGCTCCCGAAGCAGGTCCTCGACCCCGCGACGGTAGCCGACTACTGCCCGGGTGGTAGCGCGTCCGCCTGGACCACCGGCAAGCATGTGATCGTCCACCTGCATCGGGAGGACGAGGACGGCACCGACGAGTTCGACATCGACGGGCACGGCCTGCTCACCTCGATCATTCCGGCCCGGGCCGCCCTCGCCGCTGGCGACCTGCGTCTGCTCTACCTGGGGTGGCTGCGCTGCGTGCAGTCGCTCGAACTCGACGAGACTCGACCGGAGCCGCCCGTCCCGGCCGGCCTGGGCAGGCTCGATGCTTCGCTCACCGCGGCCGCCGAGTTCCTGTGCGTCGAGCCCGACCTGATCGCGGCCGCGGCTGCCGCTTCGGGGCAGGGTGCCGTCGAGCCGACCGCCGGGCAACTGCGCTCGTGGATCACTGGCCTGCCCACCCGGGAGAAGGACGAGCTCCTCACCGAGTTCATGACCCGCGGTGACGGTCACCTGCGCGGCCGGCTGCTGCGCCGGTACCGCGCCGAACATTCCAGTAACGCGTCCCCCACGACGGCTCCGCGCACCGCTGGCGCACTACTCGCCGCCGCCGCTGACCTGCGCGCCGAACGGGAACGCCGGGACGCCGAACAGCGCGAACAGGAACGGGCCCGCCGCGAACGGTCCGAAGCGGCCGCCCGGCAACGGCACCTCGACACCCTCGCAGTCGACCAACCCGGAGCGTGGCAGCGGGTCGACAGTCTCATCGCCACGAAGAAGCCCCGCGAGTACGACACGGCCGTCCAACTCCTGGCCGACCTACGCGACCTCAGCAAACGCGACGGCACCACCCCGCTGTTCCAGCAGCAGCTCGCCGAGGTACGGGCGGTGCACGCCCGCAAGCCCCGCCTGCTCGAACGCCTCGACCTGGCTGGGCTCTACGCCTGATACGACCCGGGTCGAGCGCCGCCGCCTCCGATGCGGAGCACCGGGCAGGGTGTGCACGGGGATGGCCAGGAAGGCGGCTGTGCTGCCGAATCTGTTCGGGCCATGAGCGCCAGGCAGACGAACGGCCGAGCACGCCCCTGCGCCGCTGCGGCGGCGGTCAGCCGAGTGAGATCTTCCTCATCGTGGTGCGGGTGGCCGCGTAGATGAAGGGCGGTGACTCGAAGAGGCACCGCTCGATGTCCCGCCAACGGCTCATGACGACCTCAAGCTGGGCGAAGACACTGCCCGCGTCGCTGGCGGTGAGCGCGACCATCCTGGCCCGGTGATCCCGGACGGCGGCGATCTCGAGGTGGTGCTCCTGAATGTGCCGGTCCCGAGTGATGATCAGCCAGCCGCGCCCCGCCACCTGTGCGATCCACTCCGGATCCTTGACCGCCGGGGAGGTGATCGGGCACGGCGGCCGGTGCCGCTTGTGGATGACCGCTCCGGGATCCCCCGGATAGGTCACGTCGGCGCGCAGGCCAGCGAGGATCCGCGCCAAGCCGAGGAGATCGGCGTCGATGTAGAACCGGACCTCGGCAGGTTTGATCCTGCTCACGCCGCGCGCTGGGAGTTCTCGTACGCCAGGGCCCAACGTACGTCCGGAACGTCGAGGTGGAACATGTCGGCGATCTCCTCGACGTCCAGCCCGGCCTCGTCCTGCTCCCAGACCACCTCGGTGCTGATCCCCTTGATCGACGGCCGGCCGAACCGCACGTCAGGAAGAATCCGCACCGGCGACTGCGGATTGGGATCGGGCCGCCACCCGGCGGCGACGTCACCATCCCAGGTGACGCGTTCGACGAACGCCGCCGACGGGGGCGTGAGCAAGAGCTGGTCGCCGACCACCGCGACGAGGCAGTAGTCCGGATCGAGGCCGGCGGCGGTCTGCGCCTCCAGGACCAGCTTGCGTCCAGC
>DATMJT010000307.1:0-3740 GCA_035553735.1 Pilimelia sp. | reverse complement strand
GCCTACTACAGCCAGCTCGGCGGTCAGCAGGCCGCCGTTGATCTCACGCAGCGCGATAGACAGCGGCTTCTCCTGCGGCGTGGTCTCCACCAGCGGGCCGACGTACTCCAGCAGGCCCTCGCCGAGCTGGCTGTAGTAGGCGTTCACCTGACGGGCCCGCTTGGCCGCGAAGATCACCAGCGCGTACTTCGACGAGGTCTTCTCCAGCAGCTCGTCGATCGGCGGGTTGGTGATGCCTTCCGGGTTGGCGATGGTTCCCACGACAGTGTCCTCGGTTTCGTCGTCGCTGGCGGAGGCCGGCGGGTGGCGGCCGGCGGTGCTGGCGGTGCTTGGCGACGCCCGCGGCCGGGCGGGGACCCCGGCCCTACCGCCGCCGGGGGTGAGCCGGCGCCAATACGGGCGAACCGAGCAATGCTACCAGCTCCTCGGCGGCGCGCTCGCGGGAGTCGTTGACCACCGTCACGTCGAACTCGCTCTCGGCCGCCAGCTCCTCGTCGGCGTGGGCCAGCCGGAGGGCGATCGTCTCCTCGTCGTCGGTGCCCCGGCCGATGAGCCGCCGCTGCAGCTCCTCCTTGCTGGGCGGGGCGAGGAACACCAGCAGCGCCTCGGGCATCGCGGCCCGGACCTGGCGCGCGCCCTGCAGGTCGATCTTGAGCAGCGCCGGCACGCCGGCCGCGAGCCGCTCCTCCACCGGCCCCCGGGGCGTGCCGTAGAGGTTGCCGGCGAACTCGGCCCACTCCAACAGCCGCCCCTCGGCGGCCAGCCGCTCGAACTCGTCCCGCTCCACGAAGTGGTAGTGCACCCCGTCGACCTCGTAGTCGCGCATCGGGCGGGTGGTCACCGACACCGACAGCCACACCCATGGCGAGCGCGCCCGGATCAACTCGATCACGCTGTCCTTGCCGACCCCGGAGGGGCCGGACAGGACCGTGAGCCGGGCTGCCGGGCGCGCGTCGTCATGCATGGTCACTGCTCGTTTCTACACGCTGCGGACGGTCAGTTCGCAGCGAACTCCCCAAGCAGCGCCTTGCGCTGCTGCTCGCCCAGGCCACGCAGGCGGCGGCTGTCGGCAATCTTCAGCTTCTCCATGATCTGGGTCGCCCGGATCTTGCCGATCCCGGGCAGCGCCTGCAGCACGGCCGAGACCTTCAGCTTGCCGACGACATCGTCGGACTCGGCGCGGTCGAGCACTGCGGCGAGGGTGGTCTTGCCCTGCTTGAGCTGCTCCTTCAGCTCAGCGCGGGCCTTGCGGATCTCCGCGGCCTTTTCCAGCGCTGCGGCACGCTGTTCGGGGCTCAGTGACGGGAGCGGCACCAGTTCTCCTCAGGTCCCTATCGCGCCGGCACCTGCGCCGACGCACATGTGAAACATGGTGTGCTCCGGGAACATCGGGGCATGGTTCCCGGCGCGCGACGGAAAACTAGCGGTCAGGAGCATTTTCGGCAACGTGGCGCCGCCGGGCCGCCCCGGCCGGTCGCCGCCGGTCAGACCCAGGTGGGGGCGATGACGGCGGTGCACTCGGCGCGGATGCGGTCGGCCCGCTCGCGCAGCGCCACGGGGTCGGGACCGGCCGTCAGCAGCTCCCGCGACACGGCGGGCAGCACCGCCGGCAGGGCGTCGCCGAACACCGCCGGCAGTCCCCCCACGGTGCCGCCCTGAGCGCCGACTCCGGGCGCCAGCAGCGGGCCGTTCACCCGGGACAGGTCGCAGCCGGTCTCCCCGACGGTCGCGCCGATCACCGCCCCGACACTGCCGATGGGCCGCGCCCCCGCGTTGAGCTCGGAAATCTCGTCCAACACCAGCTGCGCCACGGTCCGTCCGTCCGCCACCCGGGCCCGCTGCAGCGCCCGGCCCTCCGGGTTGGAGGTCAGCGCCAGCACGAACACCCCGGCGCCGTGCGCGGCCGCCGCGTCGAACAGCGGCGCGAGCGCGCCCACCCCGAGGTAGGGGCTGGCGGTGACGGCGTCGGCGGCCACCGGGCTGGCCGGATCGAGGTACGCCGCGGCGTACCCGGCCGCGGTCGAGCCGATGTCGCCGCGCTTGGCATCGAGCAGCACCAATGCCCCGGCCTCCCGACACTGTCGGATAGTTGACTCAAGAACTGTGATCCCCCGCGCACCGAAGCGCTCGTAGAACGCCGACTGGGGCTTGACCACCGCGACCCGGTCGGCGACCGCGGCGGCCACCGTCTCGCTGAACCGGGCCAGCCCGGCGACGTCGTCGTCCAGCCCCCAGGCGCGCAGCAGCGCCGGGTGCGGGTCGATCCCGGCGCACAGCGGCCCGCGGGCCGCCAGCGCCCGCCGCAGGCGTACCCCGAACGGCTCCATGGTCCCTCTCCCCTCCGACCGGCCGCGGCGGCCGGGCAGCTACCTCGCGGCCGCGGCGGCCGCCATCGCGCGGCAGATCCGCGCCACGTCCTCGTCGCCGGTCACGTACGGCGGCATGGTGTAGATCAGGTCCCGGAACGGGCGCAGCCACACCCCGTGCGCCGCCGCGGCCGCGGTGGCCGCCGGGACGTCGACCGGGCGGTCCAGCTGCACCACGCCCACGGCGCCCAGCACGCGCACGTCGGCCACGCCCGCGGCGGCGCGCAGCGGCGCCAGGCCCGCCCGCAGCCCGGCGCCGATCCGCGCGACCTGGGCGGCCCAGTCACCGGCGCGCAGCAGCCCGAGCGAGGCGTTGGCGACCGCGCAGGCCAGCGGGTTGCCCATGAAGGTGGGGCCGTGCGCCAGCACCGGCACGTCGCCGCGGGAGATGCCGGCGGCCACCGCGGGCGTGCACAGGGCGGCGGCCAGCGACAGGTAGCCGCCGGTGAGGGCCTTGCCCACGCACAGCACGTCCGGGGCCACCGCGGCGTGCTCCGCGGCGAAGAACGCCCCGGTGCGGCCGAAGCCGGTGGCGATCTCGTCGAAGACCAGCAGCACGTCGTGCGCGTCACACAGCGCCCGCAGCGCCGTCAGGTAGCCCGGGTGGTGGAAGCGCATGCCGCCGGCCCCCTGGACCACCGGCTCGACGATCACCGCGGCCAGCTCGTCGGCGTGGCCGCCGACGGCGGCCTCCAGGGCGGCCAGGTACGCCGGGTCCGGCGGGGCGTCGAAGCCGGGGGGCGGGGCGTCGGCGAACACCTGCCGGGGCAGCACCCCCCGCCACAGCGCGTGCATGCCACCCTCGGGGTCGCACACGCTCATCGGGTGGAACGTGTCGCCGTGGTAACCGCCCCGCCAGGTGGCCAGCCGGCGCTTGCCGGGCCGCCCCCGGGAGCGCTGGTACTGCAGGCACATCTTCACCGCGACCTCCACGGCGACCGAGCCCGAGTCGCACAGGAAGACGTGCTCCAGCCCGGGCGGGGCCACCTCCACCAGGGTGGCGGCCAGCCGCACCGCCGGCTCGTGGGTGAGACCGCCGAACATCACGTGGCTCATCCGGCGCAGCTGGTCGGTCACCGCCGCGTCCAGCACCGGGTGCCGGTAGCCGTGGATCGCCGCCCACCAGGACGCCATGCCGTCCACCAGCTCCCGACCGTCGGCCAGGCGCAGCCGCACCCCGCTGGCGGACTCCACCACGTACGGCGGTGTCGTACCGGGCATCGGCGCGTACGGGTGCCACACGTGGGCGCGGTCGAGCCGCAGCAGCTCCTCCGGGGTCACCTCGCCCGCTCCGGCCCGGACCGCGACGGCCCGGACACCGACGACGGCCCCGACACCGAGGGCCCGGACGCCGCGGGCCCGGCCTCCGCGGGC
>DATMJT010000306.1:0-16912 GCA_035553735.1 Pilimelia sp. | reverse complement strand
CCTCTTGATCCTCAGCCGCGGCTTACAGCTGCTCGGTCTCGCGGTAGTCGTCGGTGTCGTAGTCCACCTCGCCGAAGGAGTCCACGACGTGCGCCGGGTCGAAGGTCGGCGCCGAGTCCTTCAGACCCAGCCCCATCCCGGCGAGCTTCATCTTGACCTCGTCGATCGACTTCTGGCCGAAGTTGCGGATGTCGAGGAGGTCGGCCTCGGTGCGCCCGATCAGCTCACCGACGGAGTTGATGCCCTCGCGCTTGAGGCAGTTGTACGAGCGGACCGTCAGGTCCAGCTCCTCGATCGGCAGCGCCAGGTCGGCGGCGAGCTGCGCGTCCTGCGGCGAGGGGCCGATGTCGATGCCCTCGGCGGTCTCGTCCAGCTCCCGGCAGAGGCCGAACAGCTCCACCAGGGTGGAGCCGGCCGAGGCCAGCGCCGTGCGCGGCGAGATCGACGGCTTGGCCTCCACGTCGATGATCAGGCGGTCGAAGTCGGTCCGCTGCTCCACCCGGGTGGCCTCCACCCGGTAGGTCACCTTGAGCACCGGAGAATAGATCGAGTCGACCGGGATCCGGCCGATCTCGGCGCCGGCGTTCTTGTTCTGCGCCGCGGTGACGTAGCCGCGGCCCCGCTCCACGGTCAGCTCCATGTCGAGCCGGCCCTTGCCGTTGAGGGTGGCCAGCTTCAGCTCGGCGTTGTGCACCGACACCCCGGCCGGCGGCTGGATGTCCCCCGCCGTCACGTCGCCGGGCCCCTGCTTGCGCAGGTACATGCTCACCGGCTCGTCGTGCTCGGAGCTGACGCACAGCTCCTTGATGTTCATCACCAGCTCGACCACGTCCTCCTTGACGCCGGGGATCGTGGTGAACTCGTGCAGCACGCCGTCGATCTTGATGCTGGTGACGGCCGCGCCGGGAATGGAGCTGAGCAGGGTACGCCGCAGCGAGTTGCCGAGCGTGTAGCCGAAGCCCGGCTCCAGCGGCTCGATGGTGAACCGGGACCGGGTCTCGCTGATCGACTCCTCGGAGAGGGTCGGCCGCTGAGTGATAAGCACTGCACTCTCTTTTCCGTCCGGGGCGCCCGCCATATGACGCCCAGTTGACAGCTGGCCCCGTCCGGGCCCGCCGGCTGCGCCGGCGGGCCCGGACGGACACCGGAGTTACTTCGAGTAGAGCTCGACGATCAGCTGCTCCTGGACCTGCGTGTCGATGACCTGGCGGGCCGGGAGCGAGTGGATCAGAACCTTGAGCTGGCCGGGGATGATCTCCAGCCACGCCGGGACGGTCCGGGCGCCGGCCTCGGCCTGGGCCACGATGAACGGCGTCAGCTCGCGGGACTTCTCCCGCACCTGCACGATGTCGTGCTCGCTGACCCGGTACGACGGGATGTCGACCTTCTTGCCGTTGACCAGGAAGTGGCCGTGCTTGACCAGCTGCCGGGCCATGTCCCGGGACTTGGCGTAGCCCGCCCGGTAGACCACGTTGTCGAGCCGGCTCTCGAGGATCTGGAGCAGGACCTCACCGGTCTTGCCCTTCCTGCTCACCGCCTCCTCGTAGTAGCGGCGGAACTGCTTCTCCAGCACGCCGTAGACCCGGCGGGCCTTCTGCTTCTCGCGCAGCTGGAGCAGGTACTCGGTCTCCTTGGTCCGCCCCCGGCCGTGCTGGCCCGGGGGGAACGGCCGGGACTCGAACGGGCACTTGGGCCCCTCGCACTTGCTGCCCTTGAGGAACAGCTTCATCTTCTCCCGCCGGCAGCGGCGGCAGTCAGCACCTGTGTAGCGAGCCATCTCGTCTCTTCCTCAACCTGTTTTCGCGTCAGACCCGGCGGCGCTTCGGCGGACGGCACCCGTTGTGCGGCTGCGGCGTGACGTCGGAGATCTGCCCGACCTCCAGGCCCGCGGCCTGCAACGAACGGATGGCGGTCTCCCGGCCGGAGCCGGGGCCCTTGACGAACACGTCGACCTTGCGCATGCCTTGCTCCATGGCGCGGCGGGCGGCGGCCTCGGCGGCGAGCTGGGCGGCGAACGGCGTCGACTTGCGCGACCCCTTGAAGCCCACCTGACCCGACGAGGCCCAGGAGATCACCGCGCCGGTCGGGTCGGTGATGGAGACGATGGTGTTGTTGAAGGTGCTCTTGATGTGGGCGTGCCCGTGGGCGACGTTCTTGCGTTCCTTGCGCCGGACCTTCTTGACGGCGGCCCCGGCACGAGCCTTCGGTGGCATAAGCTGTTCGCGCTCCTAAGAATGCGTGCTCGGCTGCGTGCCCTCGCGCCGTCGTTTCGGTGCGCACCGGTCCCGGTGGGAGCCCGGCCGACCGCGACGGAGAATGACCCGCAATTCCGATTTAGGACTACTTCTTGCCGGGCTTCTTCTTGCCGGCGACGGTCCGCTTGGGGCCCTTGCGGGTCCGGGCGTTGGTGCGGGTGCGCTGCCCACGTACCGGCAGCCCCTTGCGGTGCCGGATGCCGGCGTAGCAGCCGATCTCGACCTTCCGGCGGATGTCCGCGGCGACCTCGCGGCGCAGGTCGCCCTCGACCTTGTAGTTGGCCTCGATGTGGTCGCGCAGCGCGACCACTTCCTCGTCCGTGAGGTCCCTCGCGCGCTTGTTGGGGTCGATGCCGGTGGCGGCGAGCGTCTCGACCGCCCGGGTCCGGCCGACCCCGAAGATGTAGGTGAGCGCGATCTCCAACCGCTTCTCGCGGGGGAGGTCCACGCCGACTAGACGTGCCATGTGCGGGCGTACTCCTCAACTGCTGTCATGGAGGTCTGGGCCCGCCCCGTCCCGACCACGACCGTCCGGTGGACGGTCGCTGCCCAGGCGGGCCCCGGCCTCCATCCGGGGGTCAGCCGGGAGTCCGCGAGGCGCGACTGCGCTTCACCACTCGACGGCTGGGGCGAGCTTAGGTTGTGCGGTGACCTGCTGGCGACGCCGGTCGCGACGGTCGGCGGACCGGCCGGCGCGGCGACGTGACCCCGGGCGCTGGAACCTCAGCGCCGGGGCTCAGCCCTGGCGCTGCTTGTGGCGCGGATCGTCACAGATGATCATAATCCGGCCGTGCCGGCGGATCACCCGGCACTTGTTGCAGATCTTCTTGACGCTCGGCTTGACCTTCACGGTGTGCCTTTGCTTCCGGTCCGGGCCCGGCCCGCGGTGCGCGCGGCGCCGGGCGGTCGGCGATGACCCCGACTACTTGTAGCGGTAGACGATCCGCCCGCGGGTGAGGTCGTACGGCGAGAGCTCCACCACGACCCGGTCCTCGGGCAGGATGCGAATGTAGTGCTGCCGCATCTTGCCGCTGATGTGAGCCAGAACCTTGTGGCCGTTGGCGAGCTCGACCCGGAACATCGCGTTCGGGAGCGGCTCGATCACCCGGCCTTCGATCTCGATGGCTCCGTCTTTCTTCGGCATGTCCTCCACTACCTGAAGTCGGTTTCTGGGAACGGCCCACGTCGCCCTTCACGGCCGCCGGCACCGTCGGTGCCACCGGCCGAGCCAGCCGCGGCTCCGCCGGGTCACCGAAGCGCGGGGATGACACGGCAGAGGGGACGCTGTGCGCCGAAGTGTCACTCTACGCCCGCGGCCGCGGGCGCGGCAAACCGAGGTGCCCCTAACCCGCGCTCGGGTGTGTCGGACGCCCGTCGGGCCCCACCGTCGCCCGCGCGGTCACCAGGTCGCCGAGCCGCTCCCGGCCGCCGTCGACGGCGGTCAGCACCCACACGCCGTCGGGCAGCAGCGCCATGGTGTGCTCCACGTGGGCGGCCACCGAGCCGTCCCGGGTGACCACGGTCCAGCCGTCCGACAGCTCCACGGTGCGCGGCGACCCCATGGTCACCATGGGCTCGATGGCCAGCGCCAGGCCGGGCACCAGCCGGGGACCCTTGCCGGGGCGGCCGTGGTTGAGCACGTGCGGGTCCTGGTGCATCTCGGTGCCGATGCCGTGGCCGCCGTAGCCCTCCACGATGCCGTACCGGCCCGCCTGCCGGATCGACCGCTCGATGGCGAACGAGATGTCGGTGAGCCGGCCGCGCCCGGACGCCGCCCCGCGGGCGGCGGCCGCGATGCCCGCCCACATGGCGTCCTCCGCGACCCGCGCCAGGCGCAGCAGCGCCGGGTCCACCTCGCCCACCGGCACGGTGATCGCGGCGTCGCCGTGCCAGCCGTCCAGGATCGCGCCGCAGTCCAGCGAGACCAGGTCCCCGGCGCGCAGCACCTGGCCGGCGCTCGGGATGCCGTGCACGATCTGCTCGTTGACCGAGGCGCAGATCGACGCGGGGAAGCCGTGGTAGCCCTTGAACGACGGCACGGCGCCGGCGTCCCGGATGACCGACTCGGCGATCGCGTCGAGGTCGGCGGTGCTGACCCCGGGGGCGACGGCCTCGCGCATCCGCGCCAGCGCGGCCGCCACCACGAGCCCGGCCGCCCGCATCCGGTCGACCTGCTCGGGGGTCTTCAGCTGGATGTCCAGCTGCTGTCGCCGCATGCCGGACGCCTAGCCGCCGTAGGAGCGCAGCGCGTCGATCGCCCGCACCGTGACGTCCTCCACGGGCCCGGTCGCGTCGATCCCGACGAGCTTGCCCTGGGCTCCGTAGTAGTCGACGAGCGGGGCCGTGTCCCGGGCGTAGACCCGCAGCCGCTCGCCGATCGTCTCGGCCTTGTCGTCGTCGCGCTGGAACAGGTCGCCGCCGCAGCGGTCGCAGACCCCCTCGCGGCCGGGCGGGTCGAACTCCACATGCCAGATCTTGCCGCAGCCCCGGCAGGTGCGCCGGCCGGAGAGCCGGCGGATCACCTCGTCGTCGTCCACGACCAGCTCCAGCACCAGGTCGAGCCCGTTGCCGAGGTCGGCCAGGAGCTTGTCCAGGGCAGCGGCCTGCGGGGTGGTCCGCGGGAACCCGTCGAGCAGGAAGCCGTCCGCCGCGTCGCTCTCGGCCAGCCGGTCCCGCACCATGTTGATGGTGACCTCGTCCGGCACCAGCTGCCCGGCGTCCATGTACTGCTTGGCCTGCACGCCCAGCGGGGTGCCCTGCGCCACGTTGGCCCGGAAGATCTCACCGGTGGAGATCTTCGGTACGGCGAGGTGCGCGGCGATGAACTCGGCCTGGGTGCCCTTGCCCGCGCCTGGAGGACCCACCAGCACGAGCCTCACGCGATCGCCTCGCCGCGCTCGGCGCCGCCGGTCGGCGCCGGCCGTCCGGTCCGCCCGCCCACTACCGCAGGAACCCTTCGTAGTTGCGCTGCATGAGCTGGCTCTCGATCTGCTTCACGGTTTCGAGACCCACGCCCACCATGATCAGAACCGCGGTGCCGCCGAACGGGAAGTTCATGTACTGCGCGCTGTTCAGCCAGATGAAGAAGAAGTTCGGCAGCACGGAGATCACGCCGAGGTAGAGCGCGCCCGGCAGGGTGATCCGGCTCAGGATGAAGTCGAGGTAGTCGGCCGTCGGCTTGCCCGGCCGGATGCCCGGGACGAACCCGCCGTACTTCTTCATGTTCTCCGCCACCTCGGTCGGGTTGAAGGTGATGGAGACGTAGAAGTACGTGAAGAAGATGATCATCAGGAAGTACGTGGCGATGTACGTCCAGTGGGTCGGGTCCGCGATGTTGTTCGTGACCCAGGCGGCGATCGGGCCGGGATTGTTCTGGTCGGTGAACTGCAGGCCCAGCTGCGGCAGGTACAGCAGCGAGGAGGCGAAGATCACCGGGATGACGCCGGCCTGGTTGACCTTCAGCGGGATGTAGGTCGAGGTGCCGCCGTACATGCGCCGACCGATCATGCGCTTGGCGTACTGCACCGGGATCCGCCGCTGCGCCTGCTCGATGAAGACGACCAGGGTGATGATGACCAGCACCAGGGCGATCACCAGGAAGAACTCGGGCCAGCCGTTGTTGACCCGGATCTGCCAGCCCTCGGAGGGCAGCCGGGCGGCGATCGAGGTGAAGATCAGGACGGACATGCCGTTGCCGACGCCGCGGTCGGTGATCAGCTCGCCCAGCCACATCACCACGCCGGTGCCGGCCGTCATCGTGATCACCAGGACGGTCAGGGTCAGCCACATGGGCATCCCCTGCTCGCTCATGTCCGGCACGATCGGCAGCTCGCGGCAGGTCGGGTTGTTCCCGAACAGGGCACCGGAGCGGGCCAGCGCCACGAACGCCGCCGACTGCAGGACCGCCAGGCCCAGCGTCAGGTAGCGGGTGTACTGCGTGATCTTGGCCTGGCCGCTCTGCCCCTCCTTGCGCAGCTGCTCCAACCGCGGGATCACCACGGTGAGCAGCTGGAGGATGATCGAGGCGGTGATGTAGGGCATGATGCCCAGCGCGAAGACCGACAGCGACAGCAGCGCACCGCCGGAGAACAGGTTCAGCAGCGTGAACACGCCACTGGTCTCACCGTCCTCCATGGCCTTGATGCACTTGTCGACGTTGCCGAAGGAGACGCCGGGGCTGGGCAGCGTGGCGCCGAGCCGGTAGATGCCGATGATCCCGATGGTGAACAGGATCTTCCTGCGCAGATCAGGCGTGCGGAACGCACTGAGAAAGGCGGAGAGCAACTTCTTCCTCCTGCGCAAGGTGGCCGCCCGGCCGGCGGCGCCTGGGGTGTGTCGAGCCGGCGCCGATCTGGACGAGGCCCCGGTTCACGGTCTACATACGCTTGCTGGCAACGGACTCTAACAGTCCGCCACGTGTTTGGTCAGGTCGCCCACGACGCACCGGCCCGCCACCGGCGGTCCGACGTTTCGCCGCCCGCCCCGCGGGCCGACGCCGCCCGGACCGACCCGCCACCGCGGCGCGGCGGCAGGTCGGCACCCGGGTCGTCATGAGCTACAGCTCGGTCGCCGAGCCGCCGGCGGCGGCGATCTTCTCCTTGGCCGACGCGCTGAACGCGTGCGCCGACACCTGGAGCGTCACGCCCCCCAGGTCGCCCGTGCCGAGCACCTTGACCGGCCGACCCTTGCGCACCGCGCCGGCGTCGACCAGCTCGAGCGGGCCCACCTGGCCGCCGTTCGGGAACAGCTCCGCCAGGCGGTCCAGGTTGACCACCTGGTAGCTGACCCGGAACGGGTTCTTGAAGCCCTTCATCTTGGGCAGCCGCATGTGGAGGGGCATCTGCCCGCCCTCGAACGCCGCCGAGATGTTCTTGCGGGCCTTGGAGCCCTTGGTGCCCCGCCCGGCGGTCTTGCCCTTCGAGCCCTCACCGCGACCCACCCGGGTCTTCTCGGTCTTGGCGCCGGGGGCCGGGCGGAGGTGGTGGACCTTGATCGTCATTACTCGACCTCCTCGACCTTCACGAGGTGGCTCACCGCGAAGATCATGCCGCGGATCTCCGGGCGGTCCTCCTTCACGACCACATCGTTGATCCGCTTCAGCCCCAGGGAGCGCAGCGACTCCCGCTGGTTGCGCTTGGCGCCGATGTCCGAGCGCAGCTGGGTGACCTTGAGACGCGCCATGTTATGCCCCCACCCCGGCGCGGGCCGCCAGCATGGCGGCCGGCGCGACGTCCTCGACCGGCAGCCCCCGGCGGGCCGCGACGGCCTCCGGCGACTCCAGCATCTTCAGCGCGGCCACGGTGGCGTGCACGATGTTGATCGGGTTGGACGAGCCGAGGCTCTTGGACAGCACGTCGTGGATGCCGGCGCACTCCAGCACGGCGCGCACCGGCCCACCGGCGATCACACCCGTACCGGCGCTGGCCGGCTTGAGCAGCACGACGCCCGCGGCGTCCTCGCCCTGCACCGGATGCGGGATGGTCGCGGCGATCCGCGGCACCTTGAAGAAGTGCTTCTTGGCCTCCTCGACGCCCTTGGCGATCGCCGCCGGCACCTCCTTGGCCTTGCCGTACCCGACGCCCACGGTGCCGTCGCCGTCGCCGACGATCACCAGCGCCGTGAAGCTGAACCGCCGGCCGCCCTTGACGACCTTGGCGACCCGGTTGATGGCGACGACCCGCTCGAGGTGCGGGGTCTTCTCGGCGGGCGCGTTGCCGCGGCCGCCGTCGCGGCCCCGGCCCTCCCGGCGGCCGCCGCCCTCGGTGTTCCCGGACCCGCCGCCCCTGCGCGGTTGACCTGGCATGAGACGCTTCCTTCCTAGAACTCGAGTCCGGCTTCGCGGGCGCCGTCGGCAAGCGCGGCGATCCGCCCCGCGTACCGGTTGCCGCCGCGGTCGAAGACGACCTTGGAGATGCCGGCCGCCTTGGCCCGCTCGGCGAGCAGCGCGCCCACCTTGCCGGCCAGCTCGCTCTTGGCCCCGGCCGCGCCGCGCAGCGAGGCGTCCAGGGTCGAGGCCGACGCCAGGGTGTGGCCCCGGGTGTCGTCGACGAGCTGGGCGGTGATGTGCCGCAGCGAGCGGGTGACCACCAGGCGCGGGCGCTGCGCCGTGCCGGTGATCCGCTTGCGGATGCGGAAGTGCCGCCGCGCCCGCCCGATGACGCGCTTGGCGGCGACGCCCCCGCCGTTGCGGCGCTTGAGCAGCGTGGCGCTCACTTCTTACCTGCCTTTCCGGCCTTCCGACGGATCACTTCGCCTTGGTACTTCACGCCCTTGCCCTTGTAGGGCTCCGGCGGCCGGATCTTCCGGATGTTGGCGGCGACCTCGCCGACCTGCTGCTTGTCGATGCCGGCGACGTGGAACAGCGTCGGCTTCTCCACCGTGAAGGTGATGCCGGCCGGCGCCGGCACCAGCACCGGGTGGGAGAAGCCCAGGGCGAACTCCAGGTCGCTGCCCTTGGCGGCGACCCGGTAACCGGTCCCGCTGATCTCCAGCGTCTTCCTGTAGCCCTCGGTGACGCCGACGATCATGTTGTTGATCAGGGTCCGGCTCAGCCCGTGCAGCTCCTTGGCCCGGCGCTCGTCGCTGGGGCGGACCACCTCCAGCGTGCCGTCCTCGGCCCGGCTGAGGGTGATCGGCTCGGCCAGGGTGTGCTGCAGCTGGCCCTTGGGGCCCTTCACCGACACGGTCTGTCCGTCGATGGAGACCTCGACGCCCGAGGGCACCGGGATCGGCTTACGTCCGATTCGCGACATGGCAGACCTTCCTCACCAGACGTAGGCGAGGACTTCCCCGCCCACCCCTCGCTTGCGGGCCTGCCGGTCGGTGAGCAGTCCCTGGGACGTCGAGATGATGGCCACGCCGAGGCCGCCGAGCACCCGGGGCAGCTCGGGCGACTTGGCGTACACCCGCAGGCCGGGCTTGGACACGCGCCGGATGCCGGCCAGGCTGCGCTCCCGGTTCTGGCCGTACTTCAGCTCCACCACCAGGCGCTTGCCGACGGCGCCCACCTCGGGCTCCTCGACGGTCCACGAGGCGATGTAGCCCTCCGACTTGAGGACCTCCGCCACGTTCGCCTTGATCTTCGAGTAGGGCATCGCCACCCGGTCGTGGTACGCCTGGTTGGCGTTGCGCAGACGCGTCAGCATGTCTGCGATCGGGTCGGTCATCGTCATGGGTAAGTCAACCTTTCTCGCCGCGGTTCCCGGCGGCCACGCCGGCGGGCCTTCGGCGAAGATGTCGCGCGGATGCGCGGATTACCAGGAAGCCTTCGACACGCCGGGCAGCTCACCGCGGTGGGCCATCTCCCGGATGCAGACCCGGCACAGGCCGAACTTGCGGTAGACCGCCTTCGGCCGCCCGCACCGCTGGCAGCGGGTGTACGCGCGCACCGAGAACTTCGGCTTCGCGGCCGCCTTCAGGATCAGGGCCTTCTTCGCCATCTGTTGCTCACTGCTCCTTGAACGGGAAGCCCAGGAGCTTCAGCAGCGCCCGGCCCTCATCGTCGGTCGTGGCGGTGGTGACCACGGTGATGTCCATGCCCCGCTGCCGATCGATCCGGTCCTGGTCGATCTCGTGGAACACCGACTGCTCGGTCAGCCCGAACGTGTAGTTGCCGTGCCCGTCGAGCTTGCGCCCGTCGAGGCCGCGGAAGTCGCGGATCCGGGGCAGCGCGATGGACAGCAGCCGGTCCAGGAACTCCCACATCCGGTCGCCGCGCAGCGTCACCTTGGCGCCGATGGGCATGCCCTCGCGGAGCTTGAACTGCGCGATCGACTTGGTGGCCCGGCGGACCTGCGGCTTCTGACCGGTGATGGTGGCCAGGTCGCGGACCGCGCCCTCGATCAGCTTGGCGTCGCGGGCCGCCTCGCCCACGCCCATGTTGACGACGATCTTGACCAGGCCCGGCACCTGCATGGGGTTGGCGTAGTCGAACTGCTCGCGCAGCTTGGCCACGATCTCCTCGCGGTAGCGCTGCTTGAGCCGGGGCAGGGGCTTGGCTTCGGTTGCTGCCGTCATCACAGGTCCTTACCGGTGCGGCGGGAGATGCGCACCTTCTGGCCGTTGTCGTCGATCCGGTAACCCACCCGGGTCGGCTTGCCGTCGGAGTCGACCACCATGACGTTCGAGACGTCGATCGGCGCCTCCTGGGTCACGATGCCGCCGGTCTTGGCGCCCCGCTGGGTGGTGCGGATCCGCTCGTGCTTCTTCACCCGGTTCACGCCCTCGACCAGGACCTTGCCGAGCCGCGGGTAGGCCGCGATGACCTTGCCCTTCTCGCCGCGGTCCCGCCCGGCGATGACGATGACCGTGTCGCCCTTCTTGACCTTCACGGTTTAGAGCACCTCCGGCGCGAGCGAAATAATCTTCATGAACCGCTTGTCCCGGAGCTCGCGGCCCACCGGGCCGAAGATGCGGGTGCCCCGCGGGTCGCCGCCGTCCTTGATGATCACGGCCGCGTTCTCGTCGAAGCGGATGTACGAGCCGTCCGGCCGCCGCCGCTCCTTGGCGGTGCGCACGACGACCGCCTTGACGACGTCGCCCTTCTTCACGCCCGCACCGGGGATCGCGTCCTTCACCGTGGCGACGATCACGTCGCCGATGCCCGCGTAGCGCCGACCCGAGCCGCCGAGCACCCGGATGCACAGGATCTCCCGCGCACCGGTGTTGTCGGCGACCCGAAGTCGCGACTCCTGCTGAATCACGTCTGTCTCCTATGTCTGCCAGTTCTCCGGCACTGGCGCAGGCCAGGTGGCCGGAGCTTGGCGGAACGTCCGCGCGAGGCGGCGGTCGGTCGGCCCTACTTGGCCCGTTCGAGGATCTCCACGATGCGCCACCGCTTGGTGGCCGACAGCGGGCGGGTCTCCATGATCAGGACCCGGTCGCCGATGCCGCAGGTGTTCTGCTCGTCGTGCACCTTCAGCTTGCTGGTACGGCGCATGACCTTGCCGTAGAGCGGGTGCTTCACCCGGTCCTCGACCTCGACCACGACGGTCTTGTCCATCTTGTCGCTGACCACGAGCCCCTCGCGCACCTTGCGCTGGGCCCGCACCGCGGCGCTACCAGTCTCAGTCATCACGCAGTCACCTCAGTCGGCGCGGCCGAGAGCCCCAGCTCGCGCTCGCGCATGATCGTGTAGATCCGGGCGATCTCCCGACGGATGACCTGCAGCCGGCGGTTGTTGTCCAGCTGCCCGGTCGCCGCCTGCACCCGCAGGTTGAACAGCTCGGCCTTGGCCTCGCGCAGCCGGCCGACCAGCTCCTCTTCGGAGAGTTCCCGCAGCTCAGCGGCCTGGACGCCCGCTGCCATCAGCTTTCCCCCACTTCGCGCGTCACGATGCGGCACTTCATCGGGAGCTTGTGGATCGCACGGCGCATCGCCTCGCGCGCGACCACCTCGTTCGGGAACGACATCTCGAACAGGATCCGGCCCGGCTTGACGTTGGCCACCCACCACTCGGGCGAGCCCTTGCCGGAGCCCATCCGGGTCTCCGCCGGCTTCTTGGTCAGCGCCTGGTCGGGGAAGACCGTGATCCAGACCTTGCCGCCACGCTTGATATGCCGGGTCATCGCGATACGCGCCGACTCGATCTGGCGGTTGGTCACGTACGCCGGCTCCAGCGCCTGGATCCCGAACTCCCCGAACGCCACCCGCGTGCCGCCCTTGCTCTGACCGCTGCGGTCGGGGTGGTGCGGCTTGCGGAAGCCCTTCGGGGGCTTACGCGGCATCAGCATGGGTCAGCCCTCCTGCGGGGTCTCGGCCGGGGCCGGCGCCGCGGCGACCGCCGCGGGGTCGACCGACTCACCGGTCGGGGTGTCGCCGTCCTGGGACAGGTTCGCCGCCGCCGCGCGCCCGGCCTCGGTGCCGCCGGCGGTGGTCCCGGTCGAGCCGGAGCGCCCGCGGCGCGGCCGGTCCGGCCGGTCGCCCCGGTCGCGGCGCGGCCGGGCCGGGCCGGCGTCGGCCGGGGTCTCCCGACCCGGGACCGCGTCGCCCTTGTAGATCCAGACCTTCACGCCGATGCGGCCGAAGGTGGTGCGCGCCTCGAAGAAGCCGTACTCGATGTTGGCCCGCAGCGTGTGCAGCGGCACCCGGCCCTCGCGGTAGAACTCGGTGCGGCTCATCTCGGCGCCGCCGAGCCGACCCGACACCTGGACCCGGATGCCGCGCACCAGCGGGTTCTTCATCGCCGACTGCATGGCCTTGCGCATCGCCCGCCGGAAGCTGACCCGGCTGGACAGCTGCTCGGCCACGCCCTGGGCGACCAGCTGCGCGTCCGACTCCGGGCTCTTCACCTCGAGGATGTTGAGCTGCACCTGCTTGCCGGTGAGCTTCTCCAGCTCCCCGCGGATGCGGTCCGCCTCGGCGCCCTTACGGCCGATCACGATGCCCGGGCGGGCGGTGTGGATGTCGACGCGGACCCGGTCCCGGGTGCGCTCGATGTCCACCTTGGAGATGCCGGCCCGCTCCAGTCCCTTGGACATCATCCGCCGGATCTTCACGTCCTCGGCGATGTAGTCCTTGTAGAGCTTGTCCGCGTACCAGCGGGACTTCCAGTCGGTCGAAATGCCGAGCCGGAACCCGTGCGGGTGAACCTTCTGACCCATTACTCGGTCCCCTCCTCGGCGGGCTGCTCCGCCGGGGCCGCCTGCTGCGCGGCCTTCGTCTTCTTCGCCGGCGTGCCCTCGGCCGCCTGCTCCGCCGTCGTACCCTCCGGCTGCGCCGCGGTGGCCGGGCCGGTGGTCTCGGCCGCCGGCTCCGCCGCCTTCGCCGGCGCCGCCTTGCCGGCCGCCGCCTTCCGGGCCGCGCGGCGGCCGCCGGCGGCCGCCTGCACCGCCTCCACCGCGATCGTGATGTGGCAGGTGCGCTTGCGGATCCGGTACGCCCGGCCCTGCGCCCGCGGCCGGAACCGCTTCAGCGTCGGGCCCTCGTCGACGTACGCCTCGCTGACCAGCAGCGCGTCGGGGTCCAGCCGCTCGTTGTTCTCCGCGTTCGCGATCGCGCTGGCCAGCACCTTGTAGACCTGCTCGCTCGCGGCCTGCGGCGCGAACTGCAGCACGGTGAGCGCCTCCTTCGCGGGCAGGCCGCGGACGAGGTTGACCACCCGACGCGCCTTGCTCGGCGAGATGCGCACGTGCCGCGCTATCGCCCGCGCGCCCGGAAGTGCCGGAGCGTCGCCCTTCACTGGCATCGCTGTAACCCCTTGATCCCTCTGGCTAGCTAGGCCGGCGGCCGCATGCGGTCCGGCCGGTGGAATTGTCGCCGCCCGGCCGGAACCCCGGCCGGGCCCGGTCGTCAGCGCCGACGGCTCTTGCGGTCGTCCTTCTCGTGCCCCTTGAACGTGCGCGTCAGGGCGAACTCGCCGAGCTTGTGCCCGACCATCGCCTCGGAGACAAACACCGGGACGTGCTTGCGGCCGTCGTGCACCGCGATCGTGTGGCCGAGCATCTCGGGGATGATCGTCGAGCGGCGCGACCAGGTCTTGATGACGGCCTTGGAGCCCTTCTCGTTCTGCGTCTCCACCTTCTTGAGCAGGTGGTCGTCGACGAACGGGCCCTTCTTCAGACTGCGAGGCATCTCTTACCTTCCTGGCCCTAGCCGCGCTTACGGCTGGCGTAGCGGCGGCGGACGATCAGCCGGTCACTCGGCTGACCCTTGCGACGGGTGCGGCCCTCGGGCTTGCCCTTCGGGTTCACCGGGTGGCGACCGCCGGAGGTCTTGCCCTCACCGCCGCCGTGCGGGTGGTCCACCGGGTTCATCGCCACGCCGCGCACGGTCGGGCGCTTGCCCTTCCAGCGCATCCGCCCGGCCTTGCCCCAGTTGATGTTTGACTGGTCGGCGTTGCCGATCTCGCCCACCGTGGCCCGGCAGCGCACGTCCACCCGGCGGATCTCGCCGGAGGGCATCCGCAGGGTGGCGTACTGGCCCTCCCGGCCCAGCAGCTGGATGCCGGAGCCGGCCGAGCGGGCCAGCTTGGCGCCGCCGCCGGGGCGCAGCTCCACGCCGTGCACCTGGGTGCCGACGGGGATGTTGCGCAGCGGCAGGTTGTTGCCCGGCTTGATGTCCGCGCCCGGCCCCGACTCGACCGCGTCGCCCTGCCTGAGGTCCTTGGGCGCGAGGATGTAGCGCTTCTCGCCGTCGGCGTAGTGCAGCAGCGCGATGCGCGCGGTGCGGTTGGGGTCGTACTCGATGTGCGCCACCTTGGCCGGCACGCCGTCCTTGTCGACCCGCTTGAAGTCGATCAGGCGGTACTGGCGCTTGTGGCCACCGCCCTGGTGCCGGGCGGTGATCCGGCCGTTGACGTTGCGGCCACCCTTGCGCGGCAGCGGCGTCAGCAGCGACTTCTCCGGCGTGGACCGGGTGATCTCGGCGAAGTCGGCGACGCTGGCGCCGCGGCGGCCGGGCGTCGTCGGCTTGTACTTACGGATAGGCATTAGTCAAACCCCTCAGCTGACCGGGCCGCCGAAGGCCTCGATGCGGTCGCCATCAGCCAGCTTCACCAGGGCGCGCTTGGTGGCCTTGCGCTGGCCGAAACCGGTCCGGGTGCGCTTGCGCTTGCCCTCCCGGTTGATGGTGTTGACCGTGAGAACTCGGACGTTGAAGATCTGCTGGATCGCAATCTTGATCTGGGTCTTGTTCGCGTCCGGGTGGACCAGGAACGTGTACCAGTTGCTGTCCAGCAGGCCGTAGCTCTTCTCGGAGACCACCGGCGCGACGATGATGTCGCGCGGGTCGGCGATCGTGGTCATGCCGTCACCTCTTCGCTGGTCGTGCCCCCGTCACCGGTGGCCCCGTCGCCGGCGCCGCCGTCAGCGGTGGGGCCGTCGCCGGCCACCGCCGGGACGCCGAGGAACTCGTCCAGCGCCTCCCGGGTGAACACCACGTCGTCGGCGACCAACACGTCGTACGTGTTGAGCTGACCGGCCTCGATCAGGTGGACGCTGGCCTCGTTACGCAGCGACAGCCAGTTCAGCTCGTCCTGCGCGCCGAGCACCACCAGCACGCGGCGGGCCTGCGTGATCCGGCGCAGCGCCGTCAGCGCGGCCTTGGTCGACGGGGTTCCGCCGGTCACGAACGCGTCCACCACGTGCAGGCGGCCAGCCCGGGCCCGGTCGGAGAGCGCGCCGCGCAGCGCCGCGGCCTTCATCTTCTTGGGGGTGCGCTGCGAGTAGTCCCGCGGCACCGGGCCGTGCACCACGCCGCCGCCGGTGAACTGCGGCGCCCGGATCGAGCCCTGCCGGGCCCGGCCGGTGCCCTTCTGCTTGTAGGGCTTCTTGCCACCGCCGGCGACCTCGCCGCGGCGCTTGGTCTTGTGCGTGCCCTGCCGGGCCGCGGCCAGCTGGGCCACCACGACCTGGTGCATCAGCGGGATGTTGGCCTGGACGTCGAAGACGTCACCGGGCAGCTGGACCGTGCCGGCGGTGCCGCCGTCGGCGGTGTGCACGTCCACGGTCGCGGTCGCGGTCTCGGTACGCGTGCTCACTGGGCCGCACCACCCTTCTTCACCGGCGCCTTGGCCGCGGAGCGGATGAGCACCAGCGCACCCTTCGGGCCGGGGATGGCGCCCTTGACCAGCAGCAGGTTCTGCTCGGTGTCGATCGCCTGGACGGTGAGGTTCTGCACCGTGAAGCGCCGGGCGCCCATGCGCCCGGCCATCCGCACGCCCTTGAAGACGCGGCCCGGGGTGGCGCAGGCGCCGATGGAGCCGGGCGACCGGTGCTTGCGCTCGACACCGTGGCTGGCCCGCAGGCCGCCGAAGCCGTGGCGCTTCATGACGCCGGCGAAGCCCTTGCCCTTGGTGCGGCCGGTGACGTCGATCGGCGTACCGGGGGCGAACGTCTCGACCGTGACCTCCTGGCCGAGCGTGTAGTCCCCGGCGTCGGTGGTGCGCAGCTCCACCAGGTGGCGGCGGGGCGCGACGTCGGCCTTGGCGTAGTGGCCCGCCAGCGGCTTGGTCGCCTTGCGCGGGTCGATGGCGCCGTAGGCGAGCTGCACGGCGGCGTAGCCGTCGGTGTCCGGGGTCCGGACCTGGGTCACCACGCACGGGCCGGCCTGCACCACGGTGACCGGGACGACGCGGTTGTTGTCCCAGACCTGGGTCATGCCGAGCTTGGCGCCCAGGATGCCCTTTACTTGCCTGTCCATGAGTTCGCAGTCCCTACAGCTTGATCTCGATGTCGACGCCGGCCGGCAGGTCGAGGCGCATGAGCGAGTCGACCGTCTTCGGCGTGGGGTCGATGATGTCGATGAGCCGCTTGTGCGTGCGCATCTCGAAGTGCTCGCGCGAGTCCTTGTACTTGTGCGGCGAGCGGATCACGCAGAAGCGGTTGATCTCCGTGGGCAGCGGGACGGGGCCCGCGACCTGTGCGCCCGTGCGCGTCACCGTCTCGACGATCTTCCGAGCCGAGGAGTCGACGACCTCGTGGTCGTAGGCCTTGAGCCGGATGCGGATCTTCTGTCCCGCCATGGTGGCTTCTGTTCCTTCTCTGTTGCGATCCTCGTCGGCGAGCCCGCCGCTTAACCGACCCTCACCGAAGTACCGACCTTGTCCCACCCCCGCGCTCGGGCGTGTCGCGTGCGACGGCCGTGCTCCGCCCACACCCGTGAGCGCCAGCTGGCCCGCGCGAGCCGGACGGACCGGTGTCCGCGCGACACCCCGCCCC